>CAYQFM010000001.1:0-14885 GCA_964416735.1 uncultured Iamiaceae bacterium
TTCGCCACCCTCGACCCCACCACGCGCAGACTCCGTCTTCCCGGCGGAGAGACGGTGCTTATAACTGACACCGTCGGCTTCATCACAAAGCTGCCTACCCAACTCGTCGAGGCTTTCAAGTCCACCCTTGAAGTGGTGGTCGATGCGGACCTTCTTGTTCACGTGGTCGATTCGTCGGCGGTTGATCCAGACGACGAAATTGCTGCCGTTTATGACGTTCTCGCGGAGATCGGCGCGCACCGGGTTCAACAACTCCTGGCGTTCAACAAGAGCGACGTTGCACTCGGAGCTGCCAGCCGTCTTGCGTCTTCTCATCCGGGATCGGTTGTGATCTCTGCCCGTACCGGTCAGGGGATTCACGAACTGCTTGCGACTATCGGTGATCGCCTCCGCGCAATGTCGTCGTTGTGCAAGTTGGTGATTCCGTTCGATCGCGGTGATGTTCTTGCGCTTCTGCATCGTGAGGGTGAGGTCCTGGAGCAGACGGCAGTAGACGCCGGATATGAGCTCGAGGTTCGACTCGATGATGCCACTGCTGCACGGGTATCTGAATTTGTTGTCGATGCGTCTGGGCCGATGGCGTGACGCTGGGATTCGTTCCGCCGCCTTATCCCCACGATCGTCTGGACGAAATCCGCAAGATCGCCGAGATGCATCCGGGTGGTTGTGTGGACTTGTCGGTTGGTACGCCCTGTGATCCGCCGCCCCCGGCGGTTGTAGAGGCAATGGCCAAATCCGACAGTGAGCGCGGCTACCCGCCCCCGACAGGAAGGCGTGACCTGAAAGATGCTGTATCAGGCTGGCTTGAACGTCGTTTCGCGGTGCGCATTTCACCCGAGCAAATCGCAGCGTGTGTGGGCACCAAGGAGTTCGTTGCCGGTGTGCCTCACCTTTTGAGGCTGCGGTTTCCACAGCTTGACACGGTGTTGTATCCGGAGATCTCGTACCCCACCTACGCCATGGGTGCTGTTCTGGCTGGCGCCAGACCCGTTCCCGTGCGTGTGGATTCATCCAACCGACTCGACCTCGCATCTGTCGATCCGGCAGATGCGAGGCGTGCTTTGTGCCTGTGGGTCAACACCCCGGCAAACCCCACGGGCGCTCTTGACGATCTGGGAGAGATTGCTGAATGGGGGCGCGCCCACGGTGTCACCATCTTCAGCGATGAGTGCTACGCGGATTTCACATGGAGTGGCCCACCGCGTTCGATTCTGGAACACGGATCAGACGGGGTTGTAGCCGTTCACTCGCTTTCGAAGCGCTCCAATCTCGCCGGTGTGCGTGCGGGTTTCTATGCGGGCGACAAGGATCTGGTCACGTATTTGGCGGAGGTACGTAAACACAGTGGCTTGATGGTCCCAGGCCCTGTCCAAGCTGGTGCGGTGGTCGCCTATGGCGATGATGATCATGTCGAGACACAGCGTCAGCGATATCACAGTCGTCTCGAATTGATGGCACGTATCCTGTCTGCGGCCGGATATGAGGTAGCACTTCCCGGCGGTGGTTTCTACCTTTGGATCCCGCCCTCCGATGGTGATTCGTGGGCGATGACCAGACGCCTAGCCGCACAAGCCGGTGTTCTTGCCAGCCCGGGCGAGTTTTATGGCGATGCCGGTGCGGGACACGTGCGCTTGGCAATGGTGCAGCCGGAAGAAAGCCTGGCCTTGGTAGGGCAACGTCTGGGAATCGCCTGAGTATCTGATGTCCGTGGGGCGCAAGTAACAAGCGCGGCCGACGAATTTGAGCGACAATCGCCGGGTGACTTCTGAACAATCCAGCGGCTGGCCCTCGGGGACACCCAACGCCGGCCCACACTCCGAGCAGCAGCAGCCGGGAGCGCGGTATCCCGGCACACCGTTTTCGACCGTGCCGACGTCACCGAGCATGTCGCAAGGCGCTGGTCCTGTAGCCACTTCGAAACAGGTTTCTCCTGCCGGCTATT
This sequence comes from uncultured Iamiaceae bacterium, assembly GCA_964416735.1. Lineage (GTDB taxonomy): Bacteria > Actinomycetota > Acidimicrobiia > Acidimicrobiales > Acidimicrobilacustridaceae > CAYQFM01. Next base: position 1,943 of record CAYQFM010000001.1, read on the forward strand.
GGATTGCCGCTGCTTTGTTGGTGATCGGCTGCGGAGGTGCGTTGGTCTGGTTCATCGTCACGGTTGTTGGAATGGTCCCAAATCCTTCGAACTACGCGAGGACGACCATACCGGGACAGATCACAGAGAGATTCGAAGAAGGCAGCTATACCGTCTTCTACGAGTCTCCTGCGGCCAGGGCGTCCACATACAGCGCGCCGCAGGTCCGCGTTTGGAACGGCGACGAACCCGTGTTTCTGAATGAGACGTTCCTGACTTCTAGCTATGTCCTTGATGGCAGAGCAGGTAGTTCGATTGCCCGTTTCGGGTGAGATCACCCGGCGTTTACAGGATCGAAGTCATCGGTGAACCACAACCGGAGAGTTTCCAAGTAGCGGTTGGGCTCGATGAATCCATGGCTGGGGTCGGCGGGATTCTTGGATCGATGGCACTGGGTGGGCTGTCGTTTCTTGTCGCGCTGGTACTGCTGATCGTGACCGCCGTGAGGCGCGGTAAGGCGAAGCGTGCCAACCAGCCACAACTCCCGCCGTACGGCGCCCCGCCCCAATACCCACCGCCCCAATACCCACCGCCCCAATACCCACCGCCCCAATACCCACCGCCCCAGAAACTGCCACCGCAACAGGGGCCCCACCAGCCCCCCGGCACCCGGACCTTCCCGTCGCAAACCTATGGCGTTTGGCCACCAGTGGAACAGCAGAATCCGCCTATGCAACCGACTCCAGAACCGCAATCGCCGCTCGTGGGCGATCCGGTTCTGCAACCGTGGTCGTCTCAACCGTCGACGCCGTCAGCGGGCCAATTCCCAACCGATCCTCCGGGGCCTTTCGTGGACATCCCACCTGAGCTGGATGTTGCTCAGGACCCAGAACCGGGTCATGACTGAGCCACTGGCTTCTACCGTCCGTTTCGAACGGCGGAATATCGGGGTGCGATCTTCGGTTGGCCTCCGTGACAACGAAGGTGGAAATGAGTCTTGTCAACGCCACATTCCGCTTGTGCTGTGCGGCAATGAGAACAGATCCAGAAAAGCTGATTCACGAAAACACATCGAGGAGAAAACAAGATGACGGTTGAGGTTGGTCAGAAGGCCCCGGACTTTGAGCTTCCGGATCAGGACGGAAATAGCGTGAGTCTGTCGAGCTTCGCCGGGAACAAGGCGGTGGCGGTTGTGTTCTATCCGTTCACCTTCACCGGTGTTTGCGAGGGCGAACTCTGCCAACTCCGTGACGACTACAGCGTTTACGAAGACGCTGGCGTTCAGGTTCTAGCGGTGTCATGCGACAGCAAGTTTGCCCAGAAGAAATGGGCGGATGAGATGGGCTATCAGTTCCCGGTCCTGTCCGACTTCTGGCCCCATGGCGAAGTAGCCAAGGCGTACGGAGTATTTGACGACGCGCATGGATGCGCTAAGCGTGGCACGTTCATCATCGGCAAGGACGGTGTCCTGGTCGACAAGTTCGACAGCCCGGCACTCACCACGGCGCGTGAGTACGAGAACTACAAGGCTGCACTGGCAAAGTTGGCCTAACCGTCACAACTTGCGGATAACGGTTACGACTCGACCGAAGATGGCGACATCTTCGGTCGCGAACTCCATCGGGTCCAAGGTCGGATTGGAAGGAAGCAGTACGACCTTGTCGTCCCGCTTGGTGAAGGTCTTGACGGTTGCTTCATCGCCCGGAATACCAGCCACGACGATGTCACCGTTGTCTGCGGTGCTCTGTGACTTCGCGACGACGAAGTCACCGTCCAGAATTCCGGCGTCGATCATCGAGTCACCACGGACACGCAGCATGAACAGGTCGCCTTCGCCGCAGAAGTCGCCTGGAAGCGGATGGACTTCTTCTACGTTCTCCTGAGCCAGTACATCTGTTCCCGCTGCCACATCACCGACCAACGGGACGTGGCGCATCGGTCGGCGCTCGAGGGCGGCGCCGGAGTTCGGGTCGTAGCGGACCTCGATGGCACGCGGCTTGGTCGGATCCCTCTTGAGATAGCCGAGTCTCTGGAGCGTGGCCAGATGCGAATGCACTGTCGATGGTGACGTCAAACCAACCGCCGCACCGATTTCCCTGACCGACGGCGGATAGCCACGTTCGAGCATCTGGGCTTCGATGAAGTCGATTATCTCCTGCTGGCGTGCCGTGAGGACTGGCGAAGCCATGGTCCCTCCCTTGCATGGTCTGGTTTGCCTGGACGGATTTACCCGTCCCACGTTCTAGGTGTAAGTCACCGAACAACAGTTCGATCGTAACGCTTCACTGGCCATCTAGCAAACAAATGTTCGACGTCTATTGACAGCGAACAGATGTTCGTGGTTTCCTGTGGATGTATTGGGAACGGGTGTTCCCGGAACAGATGTTCTAGCAGCTTGCATAGCTCGATCGGTGGATCAGGGGTTGCGGGACATCGGTTGTCATACCGCCCGAGGAGACTCAAGACATGGCTGCAGTGATAATTCCCGCCCGTCAGACAGCATCAGAATCCCGAGGCCGGTCTCTTGGGATCCACCTCGGTTCGAAGCACTTCGATGCTCAGGAGCGGGTGTCGGTGGGCCCCCGGGCTCATCTACGGTTGATTGAAGGTGGTCGCGCTCCGGTGTCGCATCCAAACGTCGGCGCAGTCTTCTTGCGTCGACGTATCGCAGCGTGCGTGATAGTCGCGGTGGTGTGCGGCTTCGTGTGGATGGCCGGTGTGTCGGCATTCGGAGCCTTGGTGGGGTCCAATGTCGAATCGAACGGATCGTCGATGTCAGGAAACTCGACATCGGGCCAGAAGGTTGATCTGGCGACTGGTGGATCATCCGGCGGCAATCGCGTTCATGTGGTGCAGCAAGAGACACCTGCAAGCGCTGAGTACCACGTGGTGAAGGCGGGTGACACCTTGTGGGGCATCGCCCGCCAGATACATCCTGACGGTGACATCCGCCCGGTCGTCGATGAGTTGGCGGAACGTGCGGGTGGAGCCGACATCACGATCGGTCAGAGGCTGCGGATCGATGGAATCGGTCGCTGATCTCAATGCCGGATCGTCGCCCGTAGAGAGATCCGTTCGACACCATCCCTCTGGTTTTGCTGAGGCGCGACACCTTTCGGCAGTTGTCGGTGGAACTAGCGTGAGTTGGGTGCGATGTCCATCTTGCGAATGCCTCGACGACAAGGTCGTCGACTCGCGGACAACCGATGACGGCGCAACAATCCGGCGACGACGCGAGTGCCTCAGTTGCGGTAACCGTTTCACCACGTTTGAACGGCAAGAGGAGCAGCAGATCACGGTGATCAAGCGGTCTGGTGACCGTGTGGCGTTCGACCGTGGCAAGGTCGAAGCTGGCCTGATCGCGGCGGCAAAGAGCAGGCCGGTCACCCTTGAGCAAATTGCCGATCTCGTGTCCGAACTCGAAGACCATCTTCGGCCCGTGGGGGAGGTGACCAGTGAGCAGGTCGGATTGGCCGTCCTCGAACGCCTCCGTGACCTGGATCAGGTTGCCTATGTGCGGTTTGTGAGCGTGTACAAGAACTTCGATGACGCCCGAGATTTTCAGCGTGAAGTCACACTTCTCAAAAAGGACAGTGCGCCGAAGCGCCACTGACGATAGCGATTTTGGCGACAACACCCGATGCTGGCCTCATCGTGTGTTGTCGTGATCGTGTGATGTCGTGATCGTGTGATGTCGTGTCACCCTCGTACGTAGCGCATGAACAGATAGCCGTCGGCTTCCAGAATTCGGTCGAGTCTCATGCCGACCATGCGCTCTGTGGCTGCGCCGGAGATGAGTCTGCGGGAGTTTCCACCCACGATTGATGGAGCGATCGTCCAGCAGATCTCGTCCACCAGATCGAGATCGAAAAGCGTACCGTTGAGGCTTGGGCCTCCCTCGCAGAGGATGGTGTTCATGCCCATATTGCCCAGTTGGTCAATGGCATCTGCCAGATCGACCGTCTCGCGCCCAGCGATGATGACGTCTGCGACCGCAGAAAGTGCTTCGCGTCGGCTGTCGTCTGAGTTGGCTTTGGTGATGATCCAAGGCCGCTTGTCGGGATCGGTGAAGGCTCTCTCGTCTGTTGTGAGACTCAGGTTCCCCGAGACCACCGCAATACGTGGAAGCGGTGCCAGCCCCTGCTCTGTGCGCCATCGACGGGCCTCATCGGACAGGCGCGGCGGTCCGTAGTTCTCATTGTGCATCGTCCCGGCACCCACGAGAATCGCGTCCGGTAAGGATCGTAGGACCATGAAAACTTCTCTGTCGGCGGGTCCGCCAAGCGCACCGGAGAGTTCTCCAGTTGTCGTAGCTCCGTCGACGCTCGTGATCATGTTGAGAACGATCCACGGTTTCCCGTTCGGCGACTTCCGTATATCGCCGCGGTAACGCATAGCGGTGTCCAGGCGGTCGGTCGAGTTTGGAAAGAGTTCCCGCATCGCTCTGACGATACCGCTGGCCACTCAGCATTCTGATGCGGTGCGAGTGGAGTGTTTTCGACAGCGGACCGGAGATTTTGGAGTATTCCCATGATTTCCCCAGAATTGCCTGTCTGTCCCCAGGCCTGCGTGGAAAATCCACCCGAAATTCACAGAGTCATCCTCTGGTATCCCACAGGCAAACCTTCGTAACCTTGACCTTGGTCAATGGGCGCTGCGGTAATGGCGAGTGGATGGTGGTAGACGTCGAAGTCTGGTTGGCAGGGCGACTCCTTGGGGGTTCGAGCACGCAGGTGAGGTACTCGGCTGTGCGTGCTAATACATCGAGTCCTTTGACCTGCGCGCCGACGCCGCAGTGCCCTTGCACCTTCTCGGGGTAGTCCGTGAAGTCATCGGCAATCTCGGAGTTTTCTCACGCCGAGTTCAGAAGTTGAGAAAATTGGCGTTGACAGAGACGTAATTACGATGGTGTAATACCAGGCATATCTTGTGGCTCAGGATGCAATGAGGGCGGGCCAACCACAACATCTTGTGTCAGCCGACAGGGTTGATACCGGCTGTCAACGGCTCTAACTCAGTCTCCATCGGTGACAAGCGTCACCGGGTCGCAGGTGGGGGAAACCAAGCGTTCGTGCCGTAGGTACGTATCGATCACACATGTAGCGACAGAGGAGATCAAGTCGATGACACTGGTGCCGCAGCAGGCAGGAATCGGATTGGGCCGACATTTCACCACCGATGGAGTTCATCCCCACGATCAGGTCGAGTGGGAAAAGCGCGACGCCCGGATCACGAACTTCCGGGACGGCGAGGTTGTCTTCGAACAACTCGGTGTCGAGTTCCCGACCACCTGGTCGCTCAACGCCACCAACATCGTCACTCAGAAGTACTTCCGAGGCACCCCCGACACACCCGAGCGTGAAAGTTCGCTGCGTCAGGTGGCTGACCGGGTGGTCGACACCATTGCCGACTGGGGCGAGGCCGACGGCTATTTCGTCGATGACGATGAGGCCCGTGCGTTCCGGGATGAACTCAAGTACCTCGTCGTGACCCAACGCGCCGCTTTCAACTCACCGGTGTGGTTCAACATCGGTGTCGATGGTGTTCCCCAGCAGGCATCGGCTTGTTTCATCCTCTCGGTCGACGATCGGATGAGTTCGATCCTCAACTGGTACGTGGAGGAGGGGACGATCTTCAAGGGCGGCTCCGGTGCGGGCATCAACCTGAGCCGCATCCGTTCGAGCGTTGAGCACCTGAAAGGTGGCGGTACAGCTTCTGGCCCGGTGAGCTTCATGCGTGGAGCCGATGCCTCGGCCGGCACGATCAAGAGCGGCGGAAAGACGAGACGTGCCGCGAAGATGGTGATCCTCAACGTGGATCATCCCGACATCGAGGAGTTCATCTGGTGTAAGGCATCCGAGGAGCGCAAGGCGCGGGCACTGGAGGCAGCGGGCTTCGACATGAGCCTCGATGGAAAGGACATCACGTCCATCCAGTACCAGAACGCCAACAATTCGGTTCGTGTCACCGACGAGTTCATGCAGGCCGTGGTCGACGATGCCGACTGGCACCTGAAGGCCGTGACCACCGGCGAGGTCGTCAAGACCGTACGTGCCCGTGATCTCATGCGGCAGTTCTCACAGGCTGCATGGGAGTGCGCGGATCCCGGGATGCAGTACGACACGACGATCAACCACTGGCACACGGCGGCCAACACGGGTCCGATCAATGCATCCAACCCGTGTTCCGAATACATGCACATTGACAATTCGGCGTGCAACCTCGCCAGCATCAACCTCCTGAAGTACCTCGATGACGAGGGCAACTTCGACGTCGAGGGTTTCAAACACACCGTGGAGGTGGTGTTCACCGCCCAAGAGATTCTGGTGGGTAACGCCGACTATCCGACCGAGTCGATAGCTGAGAACTCACGACGCTTCCGTCAGTTGGGGCTTGGTTACGCGAACCTGGGTGCTTTGTTGATGGCGCAGGGAATGCCATATGACTCCGATGCCGGTCGTTCACTCGCTGCTGCCATCACGGCACTGATGACCGGACAGGCCTACGCGACATCTGCCCGTATAGCGTCGCGGATGGGTCCGTTTGCGGGTTACACCGACAACGCCGAGCACATGTTGCGTGTGCTCGAACAGCACCGTGCCGCCACAGCGGAGATCGACGAAGAGGCGGTGCCCCACGATCTCCTGACAGCAGCGCAGCGTTCCTGGGATGAGACCTGTGAGTTCGCCGCCAGTTTCGGCGTCCGCAATGCCCAGGCATCCGTGCTTGCTCCGACCGGAACCATTGGGTTGATGATGGACTGCGACACGACAGGTATCGAGCCCGACCTCGGGTTGGTGAAATTCAAGAAACTGGTGGGTGGTGGCACCATGGCCATCGTCAACCAGACCGTACCCAGGGCGCTCAAGCGTCTCGGCTACACCCCGGCCGAAATAGATCAGATTCTTGCCTACATCGACGAGCACAAGTCGATCGTCGGGGCACCGGCTCTGAAGGCCGATCATCTGGCGGTCTTCGCGTGCTCGATGGGCGACAACGTCATTCATCACCGAGGCCATGTGAAGATGATGGGTGCTGTACAGCCGTTCATCTCCGGGGCCATTTCCAAGACGGTGAACATGCCAGAAGAGGCCACCGTCGAGGACATCGAGCAACTCCACATCGAGGCATGGGAACTCGGCCTCAAAGCCGTCGCTATCTACCGTGACAACTGCAAAGTGGCCCAGCCATTGTCGACGGCCAAGAAGGACGACAAATCCGGAGACTCCGGCGACTCTGGCAATACAGCCGTTACCGAGGTCGAGAGAATCGTGGAACGCGTGGTGGAGGTCGAGAAGATCATCCATGAGCCGGTCCGCCGCAAGCTGCCCCGGTCGCGTGCTTCACGTACATTCGAGTTCCGAGTTGCCGACTGCAAAGGTTTTGTGACCGTTGGCGAATACGAGGACGGTCGTCCGGGTGAGATCTTCGTGCGGGTGTCCAAGCAGGGCTCGACTCTCGCTGGGATCATGGATGCGTTCGCCATTTCGGTGAGCCATGGCCTGCAGTACGGGGTTCCGCTCCGCAGCTTCGTGGAGGCGTTCACCGGCATGCGTTTCGAGCCGGCAGGGATGACAGACGATCCCGACATCCGTATCGCCAACTCACTCATGGACTATCTCTTCCGTCGCTTGGCACTCGAGTATCTCTCACCGGGCGAACGCTCCGAGCTCAACATCTTGAGCACATCCGAGCGGACACAGCCGACGCTGCCCGGCGTCGAGGAGACTGTTGTCGAGACACGCCAGGGTCACGATCTTCCTGCTGACCCGAAGTCGATCCCGTCTGTGACGGCGCTGGTCGAACAGGTGTCCATCGTCGCCAAGCGCACCGAGGTGCGTACTCCAGACGCTCCGATGTGCATGCAATGTGGTGTACAGATGGTTCGCTCCGGTTCATGCCATGCATGCCCGAGCTGTGGAACTACCAGCGGTTGCAGTTGAGTTGATCGTTTGAGTCCAAGCGAGCTTCATTGACCATTGTCTGAGACGGCCCCGGAACCCAGGTTCCGAGGCCGTCTCATCGTCTCGAAGCGACTTGGTTCAATCGTTCGGGCTACCGTCGTGATTTAGCCGACAATCGGTTGATAACGATGCCGGGAACAGAGAATTTCGGGGGAGTGCCAGGATGATTCCTGATGAGGATGTAGAGGGCTTCGACCCGTACGACGAGTTCGATCGTGAAGCTGAACGTCTTGAGATGTATCTGACCTCGTTGGCGCCGGGAGCAGCACTGTGGTCCCGACCGTCGAGGTGCGACGGGTGGTCAGTACGTGATGTGGTGGCTCACCTGGTTCGTACCGAGGAATACCACCAGGCTTGCCTGGATGATGACCTGGATGCCTTCTTCGCTCGTGGTGCCGAGAAGGGTGCCAAGAGCGTTGCTGACTTCAATGAAGTGGGACTGCGGGAGCTTGATGGCAAGTCCGGGCCGGAGTTGGTGAAGATCTGGTGGGCAGCCAACAAGGAGACCCGTCGTAAGTTTCGTGAACGCGACGGTGGTGACATGACTACTTCGGTGGGCGCATACCCCGTGCGTTCGCAGGCATTTCACGTGGCATCTGAAGTGGCGATTCATGCGGACGACATGAATCTTCCTCCAGATCCTTTCCGTGTTGGCGAGCGCGCCGCATGGCGTGCCGCGTTCAGCCGGGGTGCCGTTCGTGAGGCAAAGCCAGAAATCAAATTGGAGGCCGCCGAAGGTGGCACTCGAATTCGGGTTGGTGATGTCGAAGCCGTACTAGACGACAAGACCCTCATCGAAGCCGTGGCCAGCCGTCTCGGCTCTGATTCCTCAGTTCCGGATGAAATCCGTCAGGCGCTCGCACTGACCCCGTGATTCGTAAGACCCCGTGATTCGTAAGGGTTGGATTTGAATCAGGCTTGACGTGATCTAGCCGTGGTGGCGCTCGTAGCGCCACCCTTCAGCAAGCATCCAGAGGCGATGTCGGCCGCCGGGACGGTCGGGATCCCCGTCGTCGTACCCGGCATCCCCGTGGTACATGACCACGGCACCGCCTTCGACCATTGCCAGTCGGGTAAAGAAGTATTCGGGCTCGCCTTCGCCGAGCCGTGTGAGTGCGCTTTCCACATCATCGAATCCAGACATCTGTTCCAGAGTGATCCACGTGGGTGGAGCCAACTCGATCTCGAGAGCATTGCGTCTGCGAAGCGCGTCTGCAGGTCGAAACCACTCGTGTGCTTTGATCTCTCCGTCATCGACCGTGATTTCACCCTCGGGGGCACGAGCAACGAAGAACCAAGTTGAAAATCGTTTGGGTGCTTCTGGCGGCGGGGTCCAGTGGCTGAACCAGATCAGGTCGGATTCGTCAACCGTGAGGCCGGCTTCTTCGATCGTCTCGCGTACTCCTGCTCGCCGGGCTGCCGATATGGCATCCTGAGGTCGCTCCGAGTCAACATCTTCCGGGTCGATCCTGCCTCCGGGGAAGACCCATGCGCCACCGACAAACTCCAACTTGGAGTTGCGCCTGAGCATCAGCACCTCGGGTCCGTCAAGCCCGTCACGTAACAGGATGACGGTTGCGGCAGGAATGGCATCGGTGGCCGTGAAGTCACCCGATGCAGCTTTTGCAATGAGGTCTCGAGGGTCAAGCATCAGAGGTCGATTTCCGGGTGAAGAGCAGCAATCATCCCGGACATTCCGTCACGCCATCGGACAGTCGTGGGCCCGACCAACTCGACACGTTTGGAATTGTCGGTCGTCACGCCGCATACGGTCGACCTGGTCAGGTTGAACTCCGGCTCTCGTCCGACCAGAGCTCCCAGATATAGACACCATTCCTCGAGGTCCACCTGTTCATCGCCTCCCCAGTTGACGGTGGTTGCCGGAACCGATGCTGCTGCCAATAGACCCGGGAGCGTCGAGATCATGTCATCGGAATGGATCGGGTTGAAGAGATTGGGCCGATCGGGATGCAGATCTATTGGAAAGCCACCCAAGATGCACTCGAGGTGCCATGCGGGCCAACCGCCGTGGTTTCCGTAAGGGACATTCAATCTGGCGATCGTGGTCGCAAGGCCGAGCCTGCGGGCCTCTGTGCGTACGACGGCTTCGGTGGCAATCTTGGTCAGACTGTAGGTGGGCATGAAGTCACGGTGGTTCTCACCCAAGGGATCGGTTTCGGCTAATGGATGGGTTCCGGCCGGGTGGTAGACCGCGGTCGAAGAGCAGTGGAGAAACGCTGTCGCACGTTGACAGTGATCCATCAGCAGACCTGTCGCTTCCGCGTTGGCGGATATATCGCTGTCGAAGTCGCTCGCTCTGACCATCGCGAAGTTCAATACGAAGTCGAAGTCGTCAGGCAGCGAACCGAAATCACCCAGACTGAAATCGACCGGAATACACGTGATTCCCAGAGCCTCGAGTGCCTGTCGGCGAGCGGGGTCGGTGAACCTTGCCGCGGCGATCACCTCGTTGTGCGTCGAGAGGAACTCAGTGATCGGTGATGCGGCCTGACTGGTGGGTCCCGTGATGAGAATACGCTTGTTCTTCAGTTGCATTGCCCAGTCCTTGCCGTGATCGCTCTGTCTTGATGGTACCGATTGCCGTAGGTTGGTGTTGGTTGGCCATATCGGGGAGTTTTCAGTGTTCTACGGAAAATTCCTGTCCTTGGATCTGTTTTGTGAATAGGCTGAATGGCCCATGCGGAATTGTCTGCGGGAGCCGGTTGCGGGGGAAGTTGAAATAGGACTGACGCTGCGGGGGTGTGGCGGACGATGACATCCGACGAGTCACGATTCGATACCGATGTCGGGTCGAAGCGATTGTCTGAGGCAGTGTCTCCGATGCTCACGCGTCACATTGGTCGTGTCAGCGCGATTTTTGACGGGGCACCCATTGGGGTTGCCTTCTGGTCCCGCGAAGGCCAGTTACTGCACGCCAATCCGATCATGTGTGAGCTGCTCCGGCGTTCGCCAGAAGATCTCGTTGGTGAATGGTTGGACGCATTCGTGGATTCGGATTCCGCAGATGACGTCATGGGAATGTTGGCAGATGTGGCCTCTGGGGCTCGAAGCGCATTCGACTGGCCGTTGCGGTGCCGGCGGGAAAACGGAACCGACAGATGGCTACGGGCACACGTCACCGGAATTTTCGGAAGCGGGACCTCTCCGGAGTATGTGATCTCGCAGATCTTCAGTTTCATAGACGTCAGGTCACGTCCGACCGCGCCAATTGCGCCACGGAGTGACAGTGCGTACATGCCGGAGACGACTCGATGGGACAAGGCGCGCAATTCGGTGCGTCCGACACTTCCGCACAAGCGCTGGTCCAACGGCGACTCGAAGGGTCAACATGAAATCCTCGATGAAATCACGGTAGCCATCGCAGTGTGTGACGCCCACGGTGATGTTCTGCATGCAAACCGTCGATGGCGTGAAGTGGTTCTCGCTGCACCTTCGGGTGGCGGATGGGGTGACGCTATCGAGGATCCGGGGAGCTGGTTGCGGAGCATTACCGGGGAGAGCGCCGGGGAGTTGAGAGCACGTATTGCCCACGGCGTGACAACCGGAGAACCCTTCACCATGAGTGTGTTCATGTCTGGGCAGCCTGACATGGTGGAGGGTTTCTGGGGAGAGGTCACCGTTACACCCCGCACCGGCACCGGAGGCGATGTCGAGTTGATCGTGACGCTCTTTGAGTCGATATCCGGTGTGAGATCGTCACGGATCAGCCAGTTGGCAGATGCGCTCGATGCCAGCAGCGACCTGCTCCTCTTTGTCGAAGCCGACATGCACATCTCGTATGCGAATGACGCGGCGGGCGAGCGCCTGGGAATCCCCACGGCCGACAATTCCGGTGCAACCCGCGCCCACTTCCTGGATGTGCTCGGTGGTGAAGCCGCCGAGTTCTTCGATGATGTTGTCAGACCGGCTCTCGTGTACGACTCGACATGGCGAGGAGAATTGGAGATGAAATCGGCGGACGGTTTGCCGATTTCGGTTTCGGTCGTCCTGCAGGCGAACGCGCGAAGTGACGGAAGGATCGATTCGATAACCGTCGTGGCACGCGACATCGGTGATCTGAAGGCGGCGCAACTCAAGCTTCAGGCCCTGGCGACCCATGACTATCTCACCGGGCTGGCCAACAGGGTCCTGCTCCACACGCGCCTCGAACAGGCGCTGGCCCGCTTCGTTCGCTACGGGCACCCGGTTGCATTGATGTACATAGACTTGGACAAGTTCAAGCCGGTGAATGATCGACTCGGTCATCATGTGGGCGATGAGGTTCTCATGGTGGTGGCGGACCGCATCCACTCCGTGATTCGCGACACTGACTCAGCGGCACGGATCGGTGGCGACGAGTTCGCGGTTCTCGTAGAAGGTGTTGACGGGTTGGAACGCCACTCCCGGCTGGCGAATCGACTGATCGATGTCATCAGTGAACCGATTGGTGTCTCAAGTGCATCGGTAACCGTGGGCGCGTCCATAGGGATAGTCCAGGCCGACGGGGCCTGCATCACGCCCGAAACCTTGATGGCTCTTGCTGATGGCGCCATGTACCGGGCAAAGTCGGCAGGACGTGGTCGCTCCGTTGCCGTCGACGGAAACGGTCATGTGATCGGTTGACGTTCGGCCTAGCCTGACGACGTGGCTGACTATCGAGCACCTCTGGCTGATATCCGCTTTGCTCTCGACCACTTGGTCGACGTGGAGGAACTATGCGAACTCGAGGTCTTCTCCCACCTCGATCCCGAAACGATCCTCGGTGCGCTTGAGGAGAACGGGCGTTTCGTCTCAGATGTGATAGCGCCGCTCAACCGGGTCGGCGATGAACAAGGCGCCGGTTTCGACCCGTCTACAGGGACGGTTTCGATGCCAACCGGTTTCAAGACGGCGTACGACCGGTATGTGGAAGCGGGCTGGGGGGCGGCACCGTTTCCGTCGGAATTTGGAGGCGGGAGCTTTCCCTGGTTGGCGGCAGTGGTGACCCAGGAGATGATGAC
>CAYQFM010000001.1:14895-18503 GCA_964416735.1 uncultured Iamiaceae bacterium
CGTCGGCAAACGCGTCGTTTGCGATGCTGCCGCTGTTGACTCAGGGGGCGATCGACCTGTTGCTCCATCACGGAAGCGATGACCAGAAAAGGCGTTACCTCCCGGCGATGATCAAGGGGGACTGGACCGCCACGATGAACCTCACCGAACCCGAAGCCGGTTCGGACCTGGGAGCGATACGTACCAGGGCGGAACGCCTCGACGACGGCACCTACCGGATCACAGGTACCAAGATCTTCATCTCGTACGGCGAACACGACATGGCGGACAACATCATCCACCTGGTGCTTGCTCGAACCCTCGGTGCGCCGGAGGGCACAAAGGGGATCTCCTGTTTCATTGTTCCGAAGAATCTGGTGTCTGAGGAGGGTGCGCTGGGAGAGCGCAATGATCTGCGCTGCACCGCCATTGAACACAAGATGGGAATCAAGGCGAGCCCGACCTGCGTGATGTCCTACGGCGACGACGGTGGCGCGGTTGGCTACCTGGTTGGCGAGGAGAACCATGGGATGCGTTACATGTTCACGATGATGAACAGAGCGCGGCTCTCCGTCGGCGTCCAGGGCCTCGCATTAGCTGAACGTTCGTATCAGGATGCCCTTGCGTACGCGAAGGAGCGCCGCCAGGGCAGGGCGCCCGGGGTTGATCCGGGCGAGTCATCACCGATCATCGACCACCCCGACGTGCGGCGAATGTTGATGCGGATGCGGTCGTTGATCGAGGCCATGCGAGCGATCATCTACGTTGCCGCCGAGAGCATGGATCTTGCAGACAACCACCCGGATCCCGAGATTCGGTCGGCCAAACAGGAGGAGGCTGACCTTCTGATACCGGTGGCAAAGGCCTGGTGCACCGAAATGGGAACGGAGGTGACATCTCTGGCGATACAGGTTCACGGTGGCCTCGGCTATATCGAGGAATCCGGCCTTCCCCAGTACTACCGTGACGTGCGGATCGCATCGATATATGAAGGCACGAACGGGATTCAGGCAATCGACCTCGTGGGTCGCAAGCTGACCATGCGTGACGGCGCGGCGATGATCGACTTCCTGACGATGATTGCGTCACTAGACCCGGTCCTCTACAAAGCCGGCGATGACCTGGCCCCGATCCGGTCAAATTTCACGTCGGCACTGACCGCTTTGGCGGATGTCACCGGATGGTTCAGGAGACATGCTGGCGACGACCCACGTGACCTGTTGGCGGGAGCGACGCCGTATCTGCGGATGTTCAGTCTGGTGGTGGCGGGTTGGCTAATGGCTCGGCAGGCGATTTCCGCACGTACGGCGCTGGACGAAGGCCGTGGCGACGCCGAGGTACTTCAGGCGAAGATTGCCACCGCTCGCTTCTTTCATGAGCAGATCCTCCCGGAAGTTCATGGGTTGACGGCGCCGACGACGAGTGGTTCGGAACTGCTCTTCTCTATTTCGCCGGATTGTATGCAGGCCTGAGCCCCGTGCAAGCGACAATTGATGTCTTGAAACACCTTGACCGGGTTCACAGTCTGTTGACGGCGGCGTTGGTTCGGGTGATCGGATCTTTGCCGAGTCCGTCGTCGAACGAGATTGTCCTGGGACCGCTGCATCTGAGGGCGTACGGGTTGATGATCGCGTTGGGGGTCATTGCCGCCTATCAGATTTCGCGCGGTCGCTGGTCTGCGCGGGGTGGTGATCCGGACGACATCACGGCAATTGCCATGTGGGCCGTTCCAGCCGGCCTGATCGGGGCGCGCCTCTATCACGTGGCCACCGATTGGAAGTCCTATTTTCCGGATCGCCCGATGGAGGCGTTTGCAATTTGGCAGGGTGGCCTTGGGATTCCGGGTGGGATCTTCGCCGGTGTCGTCGTGGGGGTTCTGGTTGCCCGCCGCAGGGGCATGCGCCTCGGTATGGCGCTAGACGTTGTCGCTCCCACGCTTGCCCTTGCACAGGCGATCGGTCGGTGGGGCAACTGGTTCAATCAGGAACTCTTCGGGCGTCCCACGGACCTTCCATGGGGTCTGCGGATCAACGAAATACATAGGCCGTTCGGATACGAGCAGTACGCCATGTTCCACCCGACGTTTGCCTACGAGATGGTCTGGAATCTGGCGCTGTTCGGGTTCCTGATATGGCTCGATCGTCGACGTGTGCTGCGTGGCGGCAACATTTTCATCCTCTACGTGATGGGCTACGGGATCGGGAGACTCTGGGTTGAATCGCTCAGGATCGACTCGGCAAGCCTCGTGTTCGGTGTCCGGGTGAACATCTGGATGAGCCTGGCCATCATCCTGGGGTCGTTAGTTGCGTTGCTCATCAACGGCGTCCGTCGGCTGCCCGATGATCCGACATCGCCCTATCCGGCGGCGGACAATCAGGGGAATGAGTTAGTGGAATAGGTCAGTGGAATGAAAGCGGCGGCTCGGACCCGCTGCCGATTACCGAACCGGGCTCATTCCAGAAACTGATCCCTGCCAACTGGTGGAGATGGCTCGACCCTCGCAGAGCGTCGGCCAAACGTCGCTTCGGATGCCATTGCGGCAGATCTGAAACGTGCGTCGTCAGAGCGCTATCGGGCTTGCCTGTACGAACATCACACAGAAGATCATGAACGTCGTAGGAGATCTCGTACATCAAAAGGCGTTCGAAGGCGAAGGGAAGTTCGAACAATTCCGGGTAATCCTCTTTGAACCAGTGGACCACGTCGGAATAGTCGTAAGCGTGGGTTGCCGCTTCATAGTCGGGAGCGACGTACCACTCTGGATGACAGCAGAAGCGCAACAAGACGTCCAAGTCCAGGTCAGCTGGCGCACCACGGCACCATTCGAAGTCCAGCAGTGCGCTGATCGTGCCGTCGCTCCACAATATGTTCTGGAAGTGCAGGTCTCCGTGGATGAGCGTCGATGTCGGGAACGAGTCGAGTGCGGGTGTGCTCGCAAGAACCAGGTGCATGGTGTCGGCTATCAACCCTCGGTCCACTCGGCCGTCCTGTTCGAGTTGATGCAGAGCATTCAGTAGCGGGCTGACGATTGGCAACTGGATCGGATCTATGAGGTGCGGTGCGCCGTCTGCACCTGGAAGGTCCACGGGAGTTGGTGTCTCGTGGAGTCTTCGGATCATCGACGCAACCTGCCGGATGGCTGAGCGACGATCCTGTTGGCTCATCGTTGGCCAGCACTTCGAGAGCATCTCCCCGGGCATGCGCTTGAGGATCAGCCAGTCCTTTCCGGTCTGACCTCCGTAGGCGATGATCTCTGGGTAGCCGACCTCCGACGGAAGTTGAGGACCCAGAATTGCTTCGCGGTACAGACGCGGACTCATTCGGCGATTCACCCGCACCACGTAGTCGGGCGTGATCCACACCTCGTTGGTGACGCTGCTTGCGCGCTGAAGCGGTTGCTGCGCGTCAAGGCCGGCCTCGGTGAGCGCCTGACGGGCACGTGCCATTGCAAACATGTCGCTCAAGAAGTTGCCTTTGGAAACATCGGGTCCCTGTTGCTGTCCGGTCGACGACGTCGGCAGGAGTCCGCCGTCGTTCGTGTTGAGGATCGGGATTCCGTCGGCACGGGACGATTCACTGCCGCGGGTGCTGCCGTCGCGGCCGGACCCGCCTACCTTCGATACGAGGCG
>CAYQFM010000001.1:18513-31998 GCA_964416735.1 uncultured Iamiaceae bacterium
GACGCCGTATGGGAAACCCCGATGCTAATTGAACTGCTTCTGGCATTTCCCGATCTTTTTCCAAAGAGAGTACGACCGGCTCTGTGCAAATGAGCTCTGTGCAGATGGGCTGTGTGAACGCGAGTTCGGTACACACGAATTCGGTACACACGAATTCGGTACGCATGGGAACTGGCGACGCACGGGTAGGATGGCCGCTGCCCGTGATTTGATGATGTCCATCGGATCCTGATTGGGAAGCTGTTTCAACTGATGACGAAGTTCGAGAACCTCGGGGTGGCACCCGATCTTGTGGCTGCCTTACGTGACCGGGGAATCGAGGTTGCTTTCCCGATCCAAGAGCTTGCGATTCCCGATGCGTTGGCTGGTCGTGACGTCTGCGGGAAGGCAAAGACGGGATCCGGCAAGACCCTTGCATTCGGCATTCCGGTGATCCAACGGATCGAGAAGGCCAGACCCAGATATCCGCGGGCAATTGCACTCGTGCCGACCAGGGAACTTGCAACCCAGGTGAGCGACGAACTTACGCCTCTTGCCCGCTCTCGTGGTCTGAGTGTCGAGGCGATCTACGGCGGAGCACCCATGGAGGCGCAGATCTCGAAACTCCACAAAGGGGTTGATTTTGCTGTTGCAACACCCGGTCGCCTGATCGACCTGATCGAGCGCGGGGAAATCTCTCTGGATGATGTTGACCGTGTGGTCATCGATGAGGCCGACCGGATGGCCGACATGGGATTCCTCCCACAGGTCGAGTGGATTCTGCGTCATGTGTCGGGCGAGTGTCAGACGCTGCTCTTTTCGGCAACCCTCGATGGAGTGGTCGATACGCTCATCAAGCGCTACCAAAACGATCCCGCAATGCATGCGGTGGAGTCACAGCAGGTGACCGTGGAGCAGATGGTGCACCGCTTCCTTCAGGTGCATGAGATGGACAAGGTGCGTGTTGCCGCCGCAATTGCCAAGGGAGCCACGAGATCGATCGTGTTTGTGCGAACCAAGCGCGGTGCCGACCGGCTTGTCGATGACCTACGCGAGCAGAGCGTTCGAGCATCCGCCATACATGGCGATCTCCGCCAACGTAACCGTGAAGAAGCTTTGTCTGACTTCGCAGCTGGGAAGTTGCCGGTGCTGGTGGCCACGGATGTCGCCGCGCGAGGCATTCACGTGGATGACGTCGATGTGGTGATCCATTACGACCCCCCAGAGGATCACAAGGCATATCTCCACCGCTCGGGCCGCACCGCAAGGGCCGGGGAGTCCGGAATTGTCGTGACCCTGGTTCTCTGGAACCAGGAACTCGAAGTCAAGCGCATGCTCAAACGCATCGGAGTGGACCAACCGATCGTCGAGATCTTCTCCAACGATGAGCGCCTTTCCGATCTTGCAACGTGGGATCCGGGGGCAGATTCCGTTTCTGCCTGAAACCGACATGACATGTGCCGACAAGGATGCGGTGGCCGATGGCTGGTGTTTGGGCGTCCGACGAGCATGACATGGGTAAATCGGCAAGAATCATGACGGCGGATGCCCGATTCCGACAGGTCGTTCGGGGGGTTGACCGTGAGCTTCGAGCATCGGAGGCAGATAGATGAGCAAGAAGAAGGGCAAGAAGGCCCCCAAGACTCTCTTTTCGATTGGTGATGAAACGGCAGCCGTTGAATCAACGAAAGATGAACTGGCCACCGAGGATCTTCCGGTCGAGGCCGCTGTCGAAGACTTGGTAGCTGCTGACGAAACCGATGGAACTGCCACTTCAGAAGTTCCCCCACCTCCGCCTCCACCGCCCCCGCCCGGCTTTGAAGACGGGGACGCCTCGGTCAACCACGACGGTCTGCTGTTTTGTCCTGAGTGCGGAGCCGAGCGTGTTGCCGGGGCGGTGTTTTGCGGCGAATGCGGTACCTCGTTGGCAGAAGATGTGCCCGAAGAAGTCGAGGCACCCGTTGTGGATGTCCCCGAACCGGCGGCGACGCTGTACGCCGACGGTGGATCATTTGAGCCGCTTCCGCCGGAGCCGGATTCCGGGTTCCATGTTGCAGCACCTGCAATTGGCGTGGTGGCCGGTGGTGTCGTCGAAGAGGGCGAGGGTGACCACACCCCGGTTGACCCTGAGGCCACAGGAACGATGGACCCCGTCAGCGATGACGTGGACGCCGTATCTGATCAGGACACGATTGGCAGGTACGCGCCTTACCCTCCAGCGGTCGACCCTGGGGGACCAACCGGCGCTGCTGGGTCAGGCTCCAAGAAGGGTCTTCTGATTGGAGCGGCGGCCGTGGTATTCCTCCTGATCGTCGGTGGTGTTGCACTCGCTGTCAGTGGTGGTAAGTCGGGTGACAAGGTGGAGACCGCAGCCCCAGCGTCTACGACGACCACAACAAAACGTGATGAAGGCTCGTCCACGGCAACCTCCAAGACCGATGATGAGCAAGAAGACAAGGATTCGTCGTCAACGACCACATCTGAACCCGAAGCGCCAACCACTTCTACGACGGCAATGATGACGACGACCACGACCGTCATTTACGACTATCCCACGCAACCGACAGTGGCTCCCGCTCCTGTCCCGGTGCCGACAGCCCCGACCGTGCCGGCGCGCATTCGGGTGAGCCCGGCAGGCGGTGAGATCAGGATCGCCAAACACGGCAGTTTCACCATCTCGATGGCCAACGATGGTGGTGTGTCAGGCCAATATCAGGTGACGGCAAATGGTCTCGCCGGTTCCACCAGCGGATCACTTGGCGCTGGACAGTCCACTTCGGTGGTAATCAGCGACACGGCCGGAATCGAGCGGGGATTGTGCAGCGTGTCCGTGAGTGTGGTGGCAGCAGGATCCCCGAGTGTGAAGATCTGCGTGACCGTTGGCTGAATTCTCGGTGGGAGTCATGATTTCATAGGCTCGTCACATGCTGATGGCCCGAATGGAGATGGCGCGATCGAAGTTGCGGTTCGCGCTGTTCATCTCCGCCGTCGGTTTGCTCGTGTTTCTCATCCTGTTTTTCGAGGTCATCCTTGGGTCACTTGTGACCAGTTTTGTCGGGGCGATCAAGAATCAGTCGGCTCCGGTTCTCGTTTACGGGAGCGATGCCCGCAGGAATATTGCGGGCAGCCTTGTCACCCCCGAGCAGGTTGATGCAGTTTCAAGGGTCTCTGGTGTCGGTCGTGCAGCGCCTCTCGGTGAAGCCACGTTCACGCTCGCGGCCGGCGGAACCGACGTCGATGTATCGGTCTTCGGCTATCGACCCGATGGACCTGGGGTTCCTACGAAGTTGGTTGCAGGTCGCCTTCCGCAAGGGCCCGGCGAGGCCGTGGCGAGCAGGGAGGACGAGAGTTCGGGATTCGGGTTAGGTGCGACGGTGGAAACGGTGAATGCTGGAGCTGTCGACGACGAAGATCATCGGACGACGACCCGTCTTGAAGTTGTCGGTCTGACCGAGCAGAGCCGATACAGCGTCGCGCCGACGCTGTGGGTTTCGTTCGACGACTACGTCGAGTTGCGCAGGAGTGTGAACCCGGACGCCCGGGCAGTGCTTCCTTCGGTTGTCGCGGTTGAACCCGCCGATGGAGTTTCGTCCGATCAACTCGTTGAACGGATCAATTCCGAAGTCGAAGGCGTGCTTGCAATGACGAGATCCGATGCCGCAACCCAAGCTCCGGCAGTTGCCCAAGTGGTCCGCTCCATCTCGATGATCCTGGTTCTGGCTTTCATGATCGTCACCCTCGTCATCGGTTTCTTCTTCCTCATCCTGACCGTGCAGAAACAGGAGGCGTTGACCCTGTTGCGTGCTGTGGGAGCACCGAACCGATATCTGATCTTGGGACTGGTCTCGCAGGTGGTCGTTGTCGCGACCGGGGGACTGATTGTGGGGTTGACGCTTCTGGTCGTGTCGGTGAATGCATCCAGCGGAAAGGTTCCTCTTGCTGTCGACTGGTCGATGGCGGTCACGACCAGCATCGCCGTTGTCCTCTTGGCTCTTGTCGGTTCGTCGGTGACGATGTTGCGGACACTGAGGATCGACCCGGCCAGTGCAATAGCCACTCAGACTCAGCCGGGCTTGACGTGAGGTTGGGGCTCAGGGAACTACGGCGACAACCGAAGCGCTTTGCGGTTCTGTCGGTTGCCATGTGGCTACTGGCGGTTCTCATGCTGTTCCTGGGAGGGTTGCTCGACGGTCTCAACTTGGGATCCACCGGTGTCCTCCGAGCCCAGAATGCCGACCTGATCGTCTTCTCAAGAGGTGCCCGGTCTTCGCTGGTCCGCTCCAGGATTGATCCTGCGGCCCGTGCCACCGTCGAGTCTGTTGACCGTGTCGACAGTGTCGAGGGTTTCGGGGTCGTACTGGTCGGCACGGAGGTGCCCGGTGCGGTCGAGGTGGCCGACACGGTTGTAGTCGGTTACGAGAAAGCGACCCACCAGGTACCTGCCCCACCGCCACCGGGCGAAGCGTTCGCTGACCGGTCTCTAGCGAGCGCTGGCGTCAAGGTCGGCGGGCGTCTCGGCGTGGGGCCCGATCGGGTTCCGGTCACGGTGGTCGGCTGGGTCGAAGACGCTAATTACCTGGGACAAGGAGGAATCTGGGTCGAATCGGGAACTTGGCGGGAGATTCTGGATGCCTCGCGGCCTGACTCCGCTCTCGCCGAGGGGACCTTCCAAGCTCTCGGGGTGAAAGTTGCGCCGGGTGCAGACATCACGGCCGTTGCCAGCGCCATCGATGGGGCAACCAACGGCCAGACTCAGACGATCACGAAGGCTGCAGCGATCCGCTCCCTTCCGGGAATCAAGGAACAGCAGAAGACCATGACCCAAGTGATAGGTGTGACCGCGGTGGTCGCGGGTGTCGTCGCTGCACTCTTCTTCTCGCTCGTCACGCTTGAGCGGACCAGGTTGTACGGGGTGCTCAAGGCGCTTGGTGCATCGACGGGTCAGGTGTTCGCGGGCCTGTTGGCCCAGGCGGTACTCATCACGACTGTGTCGTTCGTTGTGGCAGCCGCCGCCGCGTTCGGCTTCGGAGCGGCTATCCCTCAGGGGAGCCTGCCCTTCCGCCTCGAGGCGTCACGGGTCATCGTCACCTTCGTGATATTGATGGTCGTCTCCGTCGCCGGGAGCGCAGTTTCATTGAGACGGGTGACGCGAATTGAACCTGCATCCGCGATCGGCTGATCTGAAGATGATGGATTCCGCAAATGCGTTGTCGATGCGAGAGGTGCGAAAGGTCTACCGCTCGGGTGACTCTGACGTGGTTGCGCTCGACCACGCGACGCTCGATGTCGCAGCCGATGAGATCGTTGCGTTGGTCGGCCCGTCAGGATCTGGAAAGACAACGCTGCTGTCCATTGCTGGAGGGCTGTTGTCGCCGACCAGCGGAACAGTGTCGGTCTCGGGTGAGGACATCTCCGGTTATGGCGCCAGACAGTTGACAGCCTTCCGGCGCTCCAGCGTCGGGTTCGTGTTCCAGAGTGTGAATCTTGTTCCCTTTCTTACGGCGCGGGAGAACCTCCTCGTAGTTGCGGAGATGTCCGGACGGGACATGAAAGGTGCCCGTGACCGTGCCGACAGACTGCTGGGCGAACTCGGGCTGGGGCATCGCACCATAAATCTCCCAGGACAACTGTCCGGAGGCGAACGTCAACGAGTCGCCATAGGTCGAGCGCTCATGAACGAGCCAGGCCTGATCCTGATCGATGAACCGACGTCGGCTCTGGACACGAAGATGGGCGAGCAGGTCATGGAACTCATTGTCAGCGAGGTGAAGCAGCGTTCAACCGCAGCGGTCATCGTCACCCACGACATGAGAATGACCAGATATGCGGATCGCTCCTTGGAGATCGTCGACGGTCGGTTGGGTGGCTGACCCGGTACCTCGATCGAGGTGAATCAATCGAGCAGTACACGCTCACCGAAATGCGGAACCACCGCGTGCCAACCCAACCGCCTCTGAATGCTGTCGCGTAATGCCATCGACGCGGAGACCTCTCCGTGAACCAGAAATGTCATTTCAGGCGGAGTTGATGCGGTTGAGAGCCAAGCCAACAACTCTTCGCGATCGGCGTGGATCGAGAATGTCGGCAGGTTGACCACTTCCGCACGGACAGGTACGTACCGTCCGAGCATCTTGAGTTCTGCGGCGCCTTCCAGAAGGCGCCGACCGCGGGTCTGTTCCGCTTGGAACCCCACCAGAATCACGGTAGATCGATGATCCGGAAGGAACCTGGCCAGGTGGTGCAGGACCCGTCCACCCGTTGCCATCCCTGATGCCGAGACGATGATCGAGGGCTTGTTTCCACGGTCGATTGCTTTCGATGCTTCGACGTCGTGGACCTGGATCACGTTTCCGGCGTCGAAGATGTCGGGGCCGTCATGGAACTCGGGACGGATGTCTGGACTCCGTTGCGTGATTGCGGTGCGGTAGACGTCGAGTGCGGCGAGCGCCATGGGACTGTCGACGAAAATGGGCACATCGGGAATGGTTCCCGCTCTGTGAAGTTTGCGCAGGTGGTACAGCAGCACCTCGGTGCGATCGACGGCGAAGGCGGGTATGACGATTGTTCCACCGCGTTCGACGGTGTTCGTGATCGTGGTGGCGAACAGGTCGAGTGCACCCTCGTCGTCGTGGGTGCGATCTCCGTAAGTGGATTCGACGAGCACGATGTCGACACCGTCGATAGGGACGGGCGGCACCAGTACCGGGTGTGTGGGACGCCCGAGGTCTCCGCTGAAGAGAACACGGCGAATCTCCGACTTGTCCCGTCCGGCGTTGATGTCGGAGTCGGTCAGCAGGTCGAGCGTGACGATGGAGGACCCGAGGATGTGACCCGCTGGTCTGAACGTCGCCTCGATGCCGGGAGCAACCTCGACCCCGAAGTCGTAGGGTACGGGAGCCAGCAGTTTTGTAGCCTCGACCGCGTCCTCCTGCGTGTAGAGCGGGAGCGCCGGTGAGTGCTTGGAGTACCCGGCGCGATTTGCAAACGCAGCCTCTTCCTCTTGGAGGTGACCACTGTCCGGCAGGACTATGCGTGCGAGGTCGGCTGTCCCTTTCGTGGCATAGACGGGACCGGTGAACCCTTGCTTGACCAGCGCAGGGAGATATCCGCAGTGATCAATGTGGGCATGGGTGAGCACCACCGCATCGATGCTTCGGGCATCGATGGGGAACGGATCCCAGTTGCGGAGTCGAAGTTCCTTTATCCCTTGAAACAAGCCGCAGTCGACGAGAATCCTGCCGCCTGCTGGGGTTTCCACGAAATATCGACTACCGGTCACCGTCCTGGTCGCACCGAGAAATGTCAGTATCGGATGCTCGGGTGGTGGTCCGGTGGCCGCATGGACCGTAGGTCTTGGCATTGGCGAATAGTACCGACGGTGACGACACACGGTACGCTCTGCATCGGTACATCTGGAGTGGCCCGGGCAACCGGGTCCGGCAACCTGGGACGGACACCCAAGGTGCTATCCCGCCGCAGGGTGGGGATGTGGTTCGGGCCGTCACCTGACGGCTAGGACAACGAAGTGTCTGGGCGATCAGCCTGTCAGCAGTGGTGTCCATCCCCGAGGCAAGGAAGGGGATCTTGAACAGCGGTAACAGAACACCGGGCTTACAAAGGGCCGAGTTGAGTATGGACCTCCTTCCGGTATCCGGAGCGTGGCTTCCCGGCGACCCGGTGGGCGCTCGCAATTTCATGAATATAGGAACACATCGGCCGTTTGTGCTCGAAGGCGGCGGGTTGTTGCGTGACATCACGGTTGCGTACGAGACATGGGGCGAGTTGGCCATCGATGCCTCCAACGCGATTCTCGTCTGCCACGCCCTGACCGGCGACGCCCATGCTGCAGGTCCGAGTGGCCCGGGTCACCCTACGGCGGGTTGGTGGGACGAACTCATAGGGCCCGGTCGGGCATTGAATACGGATCGGTACTTCGTGGTCTGCGTGAACGTGCTGGGTGGATGCCAGGGGACCACTGGTCCGGCGTCGGTCGATCCTGCCGTTGCCACTCCGTACGGATCGCGGTTCCCGGTGGTGTCGATCCGTGACATGGTCCGGGTCCAGGCAGCGGTGGCAGATCACCTGGGGATCGGGCGTTGGCTGTCTGTGGTCGGAGGGTCCATGGGTGGAATGCAAGTGCTCGAGTGGGGCGTCATGTACCCGGACAGGGTGGCATCGATGGTTCCGATTGCGACGTGTGCAGCGGCAACCGCCCAACAGATCGCGTTCAGCAGTGTGCAACGAAGTGCAATTGCGCTCGACCCTGCCTGGCGCGGAGGCGACTACTACGACGCGAAGCCAGGCGAGGGTCCCCACCGGGGGTTGGCGACCGCCCGGGAGATCGCGCAGATCACTTATCGCACCGACCTCGTCTTTGCGGACCGGTTCGACCGCACGACCCTCGATCCAATGGACGAGGGTTTCAGCCTGTGGCAACGATTCGATATCGAGGGGTATCTCGATTATCACGGCGCAAAACTGGCCCGGCGCTTTGATGCAAATTCGTACCTCCGGATCTGCAAGGCGATGGATCTTCATGACATCGGTAGGGGACGTGGAGGAGTTGCGGGCGCCCTCGCCCGGGTGCAGGGCCCCGCTCTCACCATGAGCATCGATTCGGACATGCTCTACTTCCCTTACCAGCAAGAAGAGATACGTGATGCTCTCGTCGCCAGGGGAGTTCGGTGTGAACACGTGGTCATCCATAGTGACCACGGCCACGACGCATTCCTTCTGGAAATTGATCAGATCGGCATTCCCATGGCTGCGTTCCTGGAAGATGTGGAGACAAGTGATGCCTGAAGGCAATGCGGAAACACAGCCGGATCCAGCGGAGGCCACCCTGCATCCTCAGACCCGTGCGATACGTGCCGGGCGCGAGGACAACGACAATGCGCTTGCCCCGATTCTCTGGGCCACCACCACATTTGTCACACCGACGGTTGACGAGGGTCGGCTCATGGCTACGACACCGGGGGTGAGCCACTTCTACTCCCGCCATGGGAATCCGACTGTGCAAGCCTTCGAAGACGTGATTGCCGAACTCGAGGGTGCGGAGCGCGCCCGTGCATTCGCGTCGGGAATGGGTGCGATAAGCGCGGTGATCCTGGGTCTCTGCTCGAAGGGCGACCACATCGTTGCGCAACGTCAGCTCTACGCCGGTACCCAGTTGCTGCTGACGTCCACCTGCCCCCGATTCGGCATAGATGTCACCTTCGTCGATGCTACGGATCCGGACGCCTTTGCCCGGGAGGTGCGACCCGGAAAGACCGTTCTCGTCTACGCGGAGACACCGGCCAACCCGAGGTTGGACCTTGTCGATCTTGATGAATTCGGGGCCATAAAGGGTCCCATCAAGGTTGTTGACTCGACGTTCGCCACCCCGTTGGCCCAGCAGCCGCTCGATTACGGCGTCGACCTGGTGGTTCATTCGGCCACCAAGGCAATTGCCGGCCACAACGACGCGACTCTGGGGGTGGTGGCAGGAGCCGCCGAACTGATCGACTGGTTGTACGGCTACGCCGTTCTGCAGGGTGCCAATGCTTCACCCTTCGACGCGCTCAATGGCTTGCGGGGTCTACGGACACTGTCGAGTCGCCTGCGCCAGCAGTGTGAAGGTGCCCAGGTGCTTGCCCAACTCCTCGAGGCGCATCCCCTTGTCGACAATGTCCGGTATCCCGGCCTGGCTTCGCATCCGCAACACGATCTGGCATGCCGTCAAATGTCAATGTTTGGCGGCCTCATCACGTTCGATCTGGTTGGTGGGCTCGAGGCTGGGAGAGCGTTTGTCGAAGGTGTGCGGATCGCTCAACTTGCTCCGTCACTCGGTGGCCCTGAAACTCTCGTGACCCACCCAGCTTCCACCACACACGTGAACCTGAGTCCGCGTGAGCGTGAGGCGAGCGGGATCGGTGAGGGAACCGTACGGGTTTCGGTGGGGCTCGAGCACCCAGATGATCTTGCCGCCGACTTCGAACGCTCTTTGTCTGACCTCGACGATTGAATCAGTACCGGGCTGATGGCTACGGAACGTAATGGGTCGAATGACCCAGAATTGTCTACAGGTTCCATAATGTGGAGTCGATATGACAACGATGTCCCACTGTTCGAGTTGTGACGCGAAGCTGGTTGCTGCTGACCGGTTCTGCCCAGCATGCGGGACCCCCAATGCGGCGGCCCGGCTGCATCCACGTTTTGGCCCGGCAATGCAAGAAGAGCAGCCGATCGTGGTCGAGGCCGAGGTTTCCGAACCCGGGTCTCCGAGTTGTCCGCGTTGCAATGCTCCACTGGGCAGTCGTGACCCATACTGCCGAAGATGCGGGATGGCGCTCGACGGTTATCGCAGGTCGGAACGTCAGGCTGATTTTCAACTGATCACAACGGCAGGACCCGACGGAAAACTGCCTTACCGCCCACTTGGGAGAATTGGTGCATGGCTGCAGTTGTCGTTGGTAGCCGACGCTGTGCTGGCAATGGCGGTGATCATCGTGGCGGTCGCGAGCGTCCCGCATTTCGATGATGCCTTCAATTCGGTTCAGCTCGATGGTGCAGCAACCAAGTGGACCACCCCTCTGCAATACCTGATGGCGGCCTGTCTCGTGGTCACCGTCGGGTTGTTCCTCGCGTGGTTCGTGCGCGGATATCGCAATCTCGAACCTCTGGGTGTCTCCGGATTGCGTCGATCGACGAACCTGGCGGTTGTTTCCTGGTTCGTCCCATTGGTCAACCTGGTACTTCCCAAAGAGATGATGGACGACCTGTGGAGGGCAAGCGATCCTGAATCGCTGGTCCATTCCGATGAGTGGAAGAAGCGGTCGGTTCCATTCAGAATGCATATCTGGTGGATCTGTTCACTGGTTGCGGTCGTGACACTCATTGCCACTCATTGGTTGGTGCCGTCGCCGGGTCAGATCTCGGGGTCGTTGGGTCGGACCGCCGCGATCATGGTGCTGATAGCGCATCCGATGCTCGCTGTCAGCTCGCTCCTGTTGCTGGTTCAGGTTCGTGATGTGAGCGGCCGACAGACCCGACGAGCCGAACTGCTGGGGCCGCGCGAGGAATCGACCCGGGTCGACATTGGCGATGTGGACGACAAAGCGGATGGCGAAGCGGTGGATCTGACCTTGGAGCCAACCTCAGCTCTTCGGCATTCGCCGAGTGTGAGCGTCTCCGGTCGCTATTAGTCACCATCTGTCGATTGTCGCCCATCCTCAACCGGTGCAGCGCGGTAGCCTCGCGTGCTGAACGCATCGAGACGCAACGAGGGGGACTTGGTGAGTCGGGCAAGGCATACCAACGAACTGGCCATCTATCTAAAGGCCGCTGTACTCGCGGGTCTGTTTGTGATCACGGTCCTGTTTGTGGGCATGGGCCCGGCCCGTGCAGAGGATCCAGAGGATCCTCCGTCGAGTTCGACCACCGCGGTGCCTACTTCGTCGACTGCGCCGCCAACCACCACCACACTGCCGACCACCACCACGACACAGCGGACAACTACCACGGCTCGTGTGACGACCACGATCCGCCCTGCCACAACCACCACCGCCTCCACGACGACCACCACTGAAGAGACCACGACGACGACACGCCACACGACGACAACCGAGCACACGGGAACGACCGTCGGGCCAGCAGTGATCACCCCTCCGACTTCAGACACCACCGGCGGAGGTTCGGGGGAAGGTTCCGGCGGTGGAATGTCCAACGGATTCAAGGTTGCGGCCATTGTGGGCGGATTGGGAGTGGTCGGCATATCCATAGCCGGGCTCACATTTGCGTACTGGCGACACACCCGACCCGTGCAGTACATGGATGCTCTAGACGTGCTGGGGGAGTCTTCGCCAGCGGGCGGCGGTGCCGCTGCATGGACAGCGGTTGTCGACGAGATCGTGCCAGCAACTGCGCAGCCCGGAACGCGTGCAGTTCCTTCTACACAGGCGCCTTCTAACGCACCGTCTGCTGAGAAGTTGCCTTCTGACAGTGAGGCTCATGCTTCCCTGCTCTCTCCCACCGGTGACGGGGGGAAACACGTCGATTCTCCACGTATCGACGACGCAATAGTCAATGCGGCTCTGTTCGGAGTAGAGCCAGCATCGGACACTGCTGCGCCCGGCAATTCCATGGAGAACAAAATTGCATCAGGCCTGATCTCAGGTCACCGCGCCACAGATTCCCTTGGGCGTGGCGAAGACGACTTGTTCGAGCAACGCGCCGAGGAACTTCAGATCGTCACCCTCGAGGATCTGGCCGGTGGTGCCGTCGATAGCGAATCTGCCCGACCTGCTCATTTTGAACAGTCGCGGTCGGTCAATGGGGAGGATGTTCCTGTGGTCAGGGGCGACGAACCGCCATGGACCGAGAGTGGAGACATGGTCATTCCTCTCGATTTCAAGTCGAGTGTCGAGGTGTCCGATCAAGTTGATCGGGTGTTTTCCATCGCGCCTGATCCGACGGAGGAACCGACGGAAGGTCTACCATCCGGCTCTGGCGACTGACTTGCCGATGGACTCGCGAATTGGGTCGACGCTGTGCCGATCATCGGCGTCACATCACAAGTCGGGATGCCGAGAGTCGGGTAGTAGGTTGTCAAGCATGACCGACACGCTTGATCTGGATGCGATGGTTCAACGGTTTCGTGACAGGGCAGAGGCAGTCAAGCAGCGATCTCTTCCCCCCGTGGCCGGTGAGGAACGAACGTTCTTCCTCAATCAGGCACAAACGGATTATCAGGACTTCGCAATGATCGGAGACGCTGAGGCAACCCTCGAAGGGGGAGTCCTGACGCTCAGAATTGATCTGCGTCCAAACTGATCTGCGGCCCTACCGAACTGCGTCCCAACCGACCTGCCGTAAGGCGTTGAAGCGGAACCGCAGTGTCGGAAGCATTCAACCGCACTGGGGATTCGGTTCACCAGAAATCTGCATGAGTATTCGATAGTCTTTCGACACTTCCGAGATTGCACCTGTAGACATCGATCAGGGGTCAGATATGAGATGTGAAGCCTGCGGCGGAGATAGTCCGGATACCGCAAAGTTCTGCGTTCGCTGTGGTTCGAAATTGCTACAAGTCCCCGAACCAACGGCCGTCCCGCAAGACTCTCCACCGCCGCCAGCTCCGCCCACTTCGATGCCTCCAGCGGCCCCCGATTCTGTCGCTGCTCCGGAAGCTACCGCGGTGGAAGCTGTTGACGCGACGGCACCTGTGTCGTCGGATCAGATGGGTTGGACGCTTCCGTCGGAACCGACGCCTGCCGCTCCGGGGTCAAACGCACAGCCCACAGATCAGGTGCAACCCGATGATGCTGCGCCTTCCGTCGACGAAGCTGGCCTTCAGCAACTTCTCGATTCTCCAGTCGATGCCATCCCCACTGTCGACCCTGAATCACCGGAAGTGGTAGCCGAGCCTACCCCTGAACCCGAACCGACCACCCCGCCACCACCTCCAACCGTCGAGACGCCTCCACCCGTCGAGACACCTCCACCCGTCGAGACGCCTCTACCCGTGTC
>CAYQFM010000002.1:0-5380 GCA_964416735.1 uncultured Iamiaceae bacterium
GCCCCGGCACATTCACCGGTACCCAATCCCGTTCCGAGATGTCCGTCTCGTGATAGTTGTCTCGGTGGTGTTCATCCGCCGCCGTTGCAACCCAGGGCGCGTCGTAGGCGAGAGAGCGTGGGATGAACGGGCCGAAGGACATCAGAGTCTGACGCTATCGAACTCGGCCGCGACGATCGTCGAAGAAGCGTGAGTCGCCCGCGGGCGAAATCGGATCCATGAAATCGATTGCCGCCCTAGACTGCTCGATGTCGGACCTGTAGGGGAATGGTCGAGACGAAGTGCAGTCAAAGCGAAGTCAAAGCGAAGTTGGTAAGCCGTACAGCAGATTGACTTCAAGCGAGGCACACGTTCATCGTGGGGTTGGGGGCTGAGTGACTCAGCAGCCGAAGAGTTCCGAAGAGGTGCAGGTCGACTGGGATCTGCACCAACGACACCTTGAGTGGATTCTCGCGTCCATCGACGAGGTGGTCGTGGGTCTTGATGATTCCGGAAACCTGCGCTTCGTCAGTCCGTCGGTGTCCCAAGTGCTCGGAGTAGTGGCCGATGAGGTAATCGGCCGAAACGTATTCGAACTTCTGGATCCGAACGATCACGAGGATGTCATCGGACGTCTAGCGCGTTGGACGGGACGCCACAGCGTCGGTGATGGTCCGACCGTGCGACTGCGTCACGGCGCTGGAGGCTGGGTCGATATGTCCCTCAAGACGATTACGGGTCCGGAGATCGCTCCGTTTTCCACCATCGTCATAGGGAGGCTTGCCCGTATTGACGACGCCGATCGCCGTGTGGGTTCATCGGATTATGAAGATCGCCTCGCTCGGATGGCATCCGCGTTCGTCTACCTCCCGGCCGAACGGATCGACGATGGAATTCGCACGGCAATTGCTGAAATGGGGTCACTCGAGGATGTGGACCGCGTGGCGGTGTTCGTCATTGACGTGGACGAGGACGAGGGCCGTGAGTTGTTGCGCAAGACTCACGAATGGGCTGCGCCCGGTCTCGTGTCGCGCCGGCTGAGGAAGGGCCGCTCCGGCGAGGGGCTGCTCGACGGAGCGGAGTCTCGTGCCGCATCACCGCTGTTGAAGGCGATGCATCGCATGGAAGTGGTCCAGATTCGGGATCTGGAATCACTGGACGACTCGTGGAGAGCCGAGAGCGAATTCTTCCGGGAACGAGGGACGAACTCTTTTGTGGCGCTTCCCCTTCTCGATGAGGGTCTGCTCAGCGGATTCATCAGCTTTGAATCGGTGCACAGCCACAACGAGTGGAGCCCACATCACCTGGCGGTGCTCCGTTCGGGGGCCGGGATCATCGCCCAGGCGCTTGCTCGTCAGGCCGCGGAAGAGGATCTGGCCCACAGGGCACGGCACGATTCGCTCACCGGCCTAGGTAACCGGTGGGATTTTCTGGATCACCTCGGCGAGGCGCTGTCCGCTCTCGAATGGCAAGGTGATGACGATTCGAGGCAATGGGGAGTCGCTGTTCTCCTCTTCGACCTAGATCGGTTCAAGGTGGTAAACGACTCTCTCGGCCACACAGCCGGTGATCAGATGCTGCGAGCCGTTGCGCAAAGACTTGATTCGGTTAGAAGACCCGAAGACATCTTGGCGCGCCTGGGCGGCGATGAACTGGTGGTTCTGTGCAAGAAGGTCGGCGACGCCGACGAGGCGGTGGCGGTGGCGGAGCAGATGCAGCAGGTGCTCGTGCACCCGATTGACGTGAGCGGCCATGAGGTCTTCGTGACCACCAGCGTTGGCGTGGCATTCACCACAAGTGCAGAGCAGGATTCGGAAGAGCTGCTGAAGGGCGCGGACGCAGCGATGTTCATGGCAAAGGCAAGGGGTCGCAACCGGGTCGAGTTGTTCGACGACGAGTTGCGGGAACTGACGCGTGAGCGGCTGAGTAGCGAGACGGCGCTCAAGAGAGCCGTGCTGAACCATGAACTCACCGTCTACTACCAGCCTGAATTCTCGATGCCCGACGGAAAGATTCTTGGCGCGGAGGCTTTGGTTCGGTGGCGTCATCCGGCACGCGGGCTGTTGGCCGCCGTGGACTTCATCGATATGGCCGAAGAGACCGGTGCAATTCTCGATATCGGTCCCTGGGTGCTCGAGGAAGCATCGAGACAACTTGGTGACTGGCAATCGAAGTTCCCGGGCCTCGACTTCATCATGCGGGTCAACCTCTCTACCCGGCAGATGGTTCAACCAGACCTTGTGTCGCGCGTCGAGAGCGCTCTCGGATCGGGTGGTTCCACCCCGGAGCACGTTTGTCTGGAGATCACCGAGACCACGTTGTTGGTGGACATGGAGACATCCTTGGATGTGCTCCGAAACCTCAGCGATCTGGGTGTGGAGTTGGCGATCGACGACTTCGGTACCGGGTACTCGTCGCTGTCGTATCTGAAACAACTCCCGGTCGACATTCTCAAGATCGACAGGTCGTTCGTCGAGGGCTTGGGTCGGGACCCGGACGACACGTCGATTGTCTCCGCAATCGTGAGCCTCGCCTCTTCGTTGGGCCTTGATGTGACGGCTGAGGGTGTCGAGACCAAGTTGCAGTACGACGAACTCGTCCGGCTGGGCGTCAAGCGTGCCCAAGGCTTCCTGCTGGGGCGGCCCGTGCCCGCGAACGAGTTGGAGTTGCTTCTTGAACAACAGGCGGGTCTGACGAGCCCCTTGGATCGCGAATGCACGCCGGTGACATCGCCAACAGCTACATCGCCAACAGCTACATCGCCAACAGCT
Source organism: uncultured Iamiaceae bacterium (assembly GCA_964416735.1). Lineage (GTDB taxonomy): Bacteria > Actinomycetota > Acidimicrobiia > Acidimicrobiales > Acidimicrobilacustridaceae > CAYQFM01. The sequence continues at coordinate 2,751 of CAYQFM010000002.1, forward strand.
ACATCGCCAACAGCTACATCGACAGCAGTTGCATCGACAGTCGAGGGTTGATCTGGGCACTCAGTATTTTCGAAGCTGACGATGTGCGGCCACGATGTGCGGCCAATGGCCGGTTAGCGGGTGTCGTTCTCTCGGATCACGATTCCGTCGACACCCGCAACGATGACCTCACTGACCATTGCGCCTGGGAAGATTCCGTGCTCGATGACACCGGGTATAGCGCTCAGTTTCTCGGCAAGGTGGGGTGGGTCTTCGATCGTGTCGAAGTGGGCGTCGATCAGCAGGTTCCCGTTGTCGCTACGGACTTCGCGCAAGGTGGGCGTATCCGACCCAAGTGCGATGAGGCGTGAAATGACCAGACCGGGTGCGAAATCGAGAATCTCGATCGGAGTGCCGAACGGACCGAGTCGATCCACCAGTTTGCTCTCGTCCACCACCACAACGAACCGTGATGAGTTGGCCGCGATGATCTTCTCTCGGGTGTGTGCACCTCCGCCGCCCTTGGTCAGGTTCAACGCCCGATCCACCTCGTCTGCGCCGTCGATCGTGATGTTGAAGTGACCCAGTTCGTCGGGCAGAACCACCCGTAGTCCCAATGACGATGCAAGTTCGTGGGTCTGTTTCGATGTGGCGGCACAGGTGATGTCAAGGCCGGACTCACCCAAGGCGACGATCGTGTAATAAACCGTGCTCCCCGTGCCGAGGCCGACGGCCATCCCATCGCGCACGTAGGTGGCTGCGTGGCGACCCGCAAGTTCTTTTGCAGTTGCACTCGCATCGCTTTGCATGGGTTTGGATCGCCGCCTGTCTCGGTCAATTGATTCTGGTCACTTGGTGGTTTCGGCCCACCTCTGCATCAGTAGGGCAGAGTGTCGCGGATTTCGGGACCGGTCGAAAAGGCCGGAGTGCACATCGTTTCCGAACTGCCATTCATATCCGTCAACTGCGCCGTCGTGGAAGAAGCCGCGTATGTCGATTCCGTCGTCAACCGCGGCCGACACCAGGTGGAGACAGTCCTCGAGGTAATGCACCCGGCTGGTGTCCTCGAGTTGACTGCTGCGTGACGTGAGGTTGCAGCCGGCCACCACAAGAGCGCGTCGGGGAAGCTCATCTGCCAAGCGCCGGATGGTGATTGCCATGCCTTCGGGCCATGGTGCTCGAGCAGTGGGTCCCGCTTGTGATTCCTCTGGATAGGGAGCCGTGGTCAAATCGGCGCGGACGGTCAGCGCATCGCGATATGTGAACCCGATCAAGTCGAACGAATCGGCCATTGCGGGAACCTCCTCTGGGACGCGTCCGGGAAGTTCCAGAATCCCGTCCCGCAGGGCGCCTATCCACGAACCCCAAATGAACTGGTCCACCAAGGCTGCTTTTTGGGTAGCGACCTCGCGTTCGTCGGGGTGTCTACTGGTGACACCGGGAAACACCGGACATAGGTCCATGACGGTCATCACCGGTTTGGAGCCGCTCCTCAGCAGCCGCCAGGCTTCGGCATTGGCAAGGTGAGTTGCCCGCAAAGCGTCAAGAAACTCGCCGGTGCGCAGCCTTCCAGGTGGGAATGTTCCGGTCAGGAAAGCCCTGTGGGCATACGTAAGCGGTTCATGGATCGGAATGAATCCAGCGACCAGGTCAGCGAACATCTCCGCAGTGCGGTCTACGTGTCTTGCCCAGTGATACGACCTTGCATGATCATCCAGATACCCACCCTCGTCGTCACTGAACCATCCGGGAAGCGTGAAGTGATGCAGGCTTGCCCAGATTTCGATACCACGGTCGCGTGCGGAGCGGAGTATCTCGGTGTAGTGCTCGACCGCGTTGTGGTTCAGTCGACCCTGCTCGGGTTCGAGTCGGGCCCAGTCGAGGGTGAGCATGTGATTGGAAAGTCCGTGTTCGGCCAGCAGTGAGAAGTCTTCGGCGAACAGCGTGGAGAACCCATTGCCGTCGAGAGACCTTGGGGCGTGGCCCTGCTGTTCCCAACGGAACCAGTCGCTGTGGTCAGCGGCACCTTGCACCTGGGTGGCTGACGACGTGGTGCCCCAGAGAAATCCTTCGGGAAATGTCACCCGTTGATTGTCGTCGTGCGCTCGTCAGATGGCGAAAATTTGACGAAAGTCACAATCAGCCCTTGCGTTTCTGTCGATATGCGGCAATGATCACACCGTTGTAATTACAAATGTGGTAAATGCAACCCGTCGCCGACGGGTTGTCGTGAGCCAGGGCGGTCAGTCAGGAGGCCGGAATGCAGGATGCATCCGACGAAGTGGTCAGCGACAAGTCCTGGCAGGCATATGCCAACTGCCTCGGAGTCGACCCCGACCTGTTCTTCCCGGAACGCGGAGCGTCGACCAGAGAGGCAAAGGCGGTCTGCGAGGGTTGCGTCGTTCGTGAGGAATGCCTTGAGTACGCACTCAGCAATGGCGAGAAGTTCGGCATCTGGGGCGGAATGAGCGAACGCGAGAGGCGCAAGATCCGCAAGGTCCGCAAAGAAAGCGCCGACGCCCGTACCGCCGCGTTGGCTCAGGACACATCAACGGCGACGGCCTGACCCTGAGCCCTGCTCGGTCGGGCTTCCAAGCGCTTGAGGTATGCACACAGTCGGTATCACGTCGTCAGTTGTCACGCTCTAGGTC
>CAYQFM010000002.1:5480-24550 GCA_964416735.1 uncultured Iamiaceae bacterium
GTGACGCTGTAGGTCGTGACGCTGTAGGTCGTGACGCTGTAGGTCGTGACGCTGTAGGTCGTGACGCTGTCAGTTGGTCCAACGATTGGTGTGATTGAGTAGAGCTAGCCGTGCCTCGATGGTCACCTCGTCAGACAGGTCGAGTTGTCTCCAGCGCCGTTCGGGTATCTCATTCAGCAGTGCCCGCGGAATGAGGCCGACCAGTTCAGCGCGAGAGATGTCGGTTTCCTTTGCCACCATGTCGTATACCTGATCGGGTCTCACGGCGAGCGGATCGGTGAGGTTCATTGACACCTGAACATGCTCGCCCACCTGAAGTCCCAGCGCCCGCACTTGCGGTCCACGCAGTTCCTGTGCCAGCTTTTTTGCAAAGGCTAGGTCCGGTTCGCGCAGCCATAGGTTGTATGCAACCAACACCTCGCGAGCCCCCACCGCTATCGCACCGGCCGTGGGGTGCGGCTTGTTGGGGCCCGCGTCGGGAAGAAACTCTTTGAACGCGTGTCGTCGGACTTCTGGCAGTGTTCGGTCCGGGCCGTAGAGGAAGCACGGGATACCGAGCTCCGAAGAGGCCCATGCGGCGAATCGGTCGCGAGCCGCCACCGCTTCGTCGAATGTCGTCGGATCAAGCGGCACGAATGGAACCACGTCGACCACCCCGAACCGCGGATGGGCACCTCGGTGCTGCCTCATGTCCAAGGTATCGACACAGGCCTTGGTCAGGCGCCGGGTGCTTTCTTCACCGACGAGAGTCACCACCGACCTGTTGTGGTCGGGATCGCTGTGAATGTCGAGGAGGTCGTTTTGCACGGTCTTGCCGATTCTCTCGATCAGGCCGTGGTTCTGACCCTCACTGATGTTGACGACGCACTCGAGCATGGCGATTTCTCCGACTGCAACTTTCGAGCCCGGTGCGGTACGCTGTTCGCATGTCTTTTGGGACTCCGGAAATTGTGCTCGTGCTGGTGATCGTCTTGTTGCTCTTCGGAAGCACCAAGCTGCCGAAGCTCGCCAAGTCGCTCGGCCAGGCACAGAAGGAATTCAAGGATGGCCTCAAAGAGGGTGCCACCGAGGATTCTTCCGACGCGAGCGCTGAGGAAACGAAGAACGCCTGAATCGACCGTTTATCCGGTTGGCCGATTTGGTTGACCGGACAGGTTATTTGGTTGACCGGACAGGTTGATTTGTCGCGCACTGGTAACCGTGCGCCTTGATCGCCGTCAACGGTCACTTTCAACGGTCAGTGCCAATGGTCGCCGTGAACAGTTGCCGTCAGCAGTCGTCGTTACAGGTCGCCGAAGGCCGCGACAGGCGTCAGTTCTGCGCCCCGTGCCTTGAGAATGCGTCGGCGTTGGCGCTCGGACGTCCCACCCCAGACCCCGTGGTCAATGCGATTGTCAAGCGCGTGATCGAGGCATTCGGCCTTGACCGGGCACTCGGCGCAGATGCGCTTGGCAACTTCGACTCCAACCCCGTCGCTGGGAAAGAAAGTCTCGGGTGGATATGAGCGGCACAGGCCACGGTCCATCCAGTCTGTATCCATTTCGCCTCCGATCTCCTTCACGAAGATACGAACACAAGGCCCGAGAAGTTCCCAGCGTTCAACGTTCTTTTCGTCTGATCAACGCTAGCGCCCGCGTGCGCTGGTACCACGCATGGCAGGTACGCTTCTGCGTGTGAGCAGTGTCGGGAGAAGTGGCGTCAGTGGCTGATTCCTACAGGGACCCACAGGCGTTGGGGCCGACCGATGCGGATGGCTGGCGAAGTGCCCAGCCGGTTCTACCCGCCTCGCCTCCCACCTTTGACGGTCCGCGTTACGGCATCCTCCAGCCCGACGATGCAACTGATCCGTTGCCGCAGCCAACAACGGCTGCCAACTCGGGAGTCAACATCCGTGTCGCGGTGATGGTCGGTGTCCTCGGAGCGCTGACAGCGGCACTGGTTGCCGGAGCGATATTCATTGTCTTTGGCCGTGAAGGCACAGGTGTCAAGGGGGCCGAAACGGCGGAGAACACCAAGCTGGTCGGAGAGCCACTGGACATTCAGGCTCTGCTGGCGAAGGCGCAACCATCCGTTGTTTCCATCCAGACCGGGACGACGGCGAGCGAGCGTCTCTACGGGGGTGCGGGGACCGGTCTGGTGATTTCGGAAGATGGACTGGTTCTCACCAACGCCCATGTGATCCAGGGTTTCTCGACCATGTCGATAACACTCTTCGATGGAACCGTTCGTGAGGCAGACCTGGTTGGCAGTTCCCCGAGCGATGACATTGCGCTGATCCAGATTCGGGGAGCGTCAGGCCTCAAGCCTGCCGAACTGGGGAGATCCGCCGATGTTCTCGTGGGCGACGACGTCGTGGCGATCGGGAATGCGCTCAACCTCGGCGGGCCGCCGAGCGTGACCGACGGAATCGTTTCTGCCACTGACCGATCAATCGATGCTCCAGGGGTTTCGTTACGGGGCCTCATCCAGACCGATGCTGCAATCAACCCTGGAAACTCGGGGGGGCCGCTCCTCAATGCCCGTGGTGAGGTGATCGGCATCAACACGGCGATCGTCAGTGATGCTCAGAATATCGGTTTCGCAATTGCCATCGACCTGGTCAAACCGCTCATCGAGGAGCTGAAGGCCGGCAAGGGGGACATCACCCTCGACTCGGCATTTCTCGGCGTCGTAACCGTGGCGCTTGACGCTATTACGCAGAATGATCTTGACACCTACGGCATCACGACCGATGAGGGTGTGTTCGTGACCGACGTCTTGGGCAACTCGTCTGCGGCGGATGCCGGACTACAGGTCGGTGATGTGATCACAGTGATCGACGGTCAGCGGATCACCGCCACCACGGACGTCGCGTCGATAGTCAGATCGCATGAAGCGGGTGACGAGATCACCATCACCTACGAACGCTCCGGCCGGGAGCGGACGGTGACCATCGAATTGCGGAGTCGACGCGACAGCGGAGACTGAATCGGCGCGCCGTGTTCGGTGTTGTCGGTGGGCATGATATTGGTGATCTTGTGCACACCATGACGGGCAAGCCTTCCCCCTTCATCAGGTATCTAGCTCTCAAAGTACGTGAGGCACGTCGGCCATGTTCGTCTGCGGTGGCGAAGAGCTAGGCTTGCACTCCACCAGTTGGTTCCCATGCCACCTGGTTGATCATCCTGTCGCCAACCGATCATCAAGGTGAGTTCTCATGTCCAGTGTCGAGATCGAAAGCCAGGAACCGCCCGCTGGCCACGTGAGAATTGTCTACCTCGGGCCGGTGGCACCCCACTGGGAAGTGACATCGGACTTTGGTGACCGAAAGGCGATCGACGATCTGCGAGCGCGTATTAACGCCCGCCTGCTGCTGCTTCCGCCGCATGACCCGCAGTTCCGTCGGAATCGTGAACGGGTCAACCGGGACGCAGAGCGCGAGGCAATCGAGGTCGAATGGGACCTCGGTTATCCGGAGGATGATCAGGGCTGAGTGTCAGATCCGGATTCGAGCGGTTGGGCGTGCCCATGCCGCTACGCCCCGCTGGCGAGATGTTGGACAGCCGGGATCGTTTCATCGATCGTGAGCTCTCGTGGCTCGACTTCAATGCCCGGGTGCTGATGCTCGCGGCCAACGAGGATGTCCCTCTCCTCGAGAGGGCCAAGTTCTTGGCGATATTCAGCCAGAACCTCGATGAGTACTTTCAGGTACGTGTGGCGGGCCTCAAGGACCAGGTTGCCGCTGGCCTCGGATCATTCAGCCCGGAGGGCCAGACTGCCGCAGGCCAACTTGATGAAATCCGCACCCGGGTGGATGCATTGTCGGATCGGGCGCAACATGTGTTTCTCGAGTCGGTGGTGCCCGAGCTGGCTGAGGTCGGAATCGTCTTTTCTGGGTATGGAGAGCTCGATGCGGACGACCGTAGACACCTCGATGCCGTCTTTGAAGAGCGCATTTTCCCGGTCCTCACTCCTCTTGCTGTGGACCCGGGCCACCCGTTCCCATACATCTCCGACCTCTCGCTGAACCTTGCCGTGGTCATGGAGGACCCGACCAGCGGCATTCGTCGTTTTGCACGGGTCAAGGTGCCCAACCTCTTGCCACGCTTCGTTGTCATGCCCGATGGTGAAAGGTTCGTGGCGCTCGAGCAGGTAATCGCCACGCACCTCGGATCACTGTTCCCCGGCATGACGATCATCGATCATCACACCTTCCGGGTGACCCGAAACGCGGACCTCACTTTGGAAGAGGAGGAGGCCGACGATTTGTTGGCCGCGGTGGAACTGGAGTTGCGTCGTCGACGGTTTGGCCGAGCGGTCCGTTTGGAGATCGACCACGACACGTCGGATGAGATCCTCGATCTGCTCATCCACGAACTCGATCTCGATGATGCCGATGTCTATCGCGAGGCCGGTCCCCTGGATCTGGGTGGTCTATGGGGAATAAACGCTCTTGATCGGCCGGACCTGAAAGATCAGGTCTGGGTGCCAATTACCGAAGCGAGGTTGGTGCCGCAAGGTGATGAACCCGTCGATATCTTCCGGGTGATCCGTGACGGTGACGTGCTCGTGCACCATCCGTACACATCGTTCATTTCATCTGTGGAGGAGTTCGTCAGTCAGGCATCGGTTGATCCGAAGGTGCTGGCAATCAAGCTGACCCTCTATCGGACCTCCGGCGACAGTTCGATCATCCAGTCGTTGATCCGGGCGGCTGAAGGGGGGCGTCAGGTGGCTGCCCTGGTGGAGTTGAAGGCGCGCTTCGACGAGGAGAAGAACATCGTATGGGCTCGCGAGCTTGAAAAAGCGGGGGTCCACGTCAGTTACGGCCTGCCCGGCCTGAAGATCCACACCAAGACCACACTCGTGGTGCGTGACGAGGACGACGGAATCAGGCGTTACTGCCATATCGGTACGGGCAACTACAACCCCAAGACGGCCAAGCTCTACGAAGACCTGGGGTTGTTCACGTGTGATCCGGAGATTGGTTCCGACATGACGCAGTTGTTCAACCTCCTGACCGGATACGCGCGTGAACCCAACTTCTCATCACTGCTGATTTCGCCGAGGCAGTTGCGGGCACGTCTCACGGAGATGATCGAACACGAGGCGTCGCTCGGGTCAGAAGGTCGGATCATCCTGAAGATGAACAGCCTCGTCGATGAGCGCATGATCGACAGCCTCTATGCCGCATCGCAGGCGGGAACGTCGGTAGATCTGATCGTGCGCGGGATCTGCTGCTTGCGGCCTGGAGTGCCGGGCCTGTCCGAGAACATCCGGGTCCGATCGCTCGTTGGGCGCTATCTGGAGCACAGCCGGATCTACCACTTCGCCCATGGCGACGATGGCGGTCCCGCCTACTACATCGGGTCGGCCGACCTGATGCCACGCAACCTCGATCGGCGCGTCGAGGCCCTGGTTCCGATCCGTGATCCGGAATTGCAGCGGCGCCTTGGTGAGGTGCTCAGTGTGAATTTGGAAGACGACACCCTTGCATGGCTGCTCGATGCCGACAGTACGTGGAGACACGTCGATGGTGGCGGTGTTTCAGATACGCATCGCAGACTGCAGGAATTGGCGTTGGAGCGTCATCGCGTCGCGCACTGATCCCGTGGATGAACCCTCCGGCTCTCCGATTGTCGAGGTGATCGAGAGGGAGTTGAAGTTTGCCGCGTCCGAAGAGTTTGAGCTCCCTGACCTTGCGTCGGTCGTTGCGGGTTCGCGTCTTGTGGAACTTGTCGGCCTCGAACTGGACGCCGTGTATTACGACACCGATGACCTTCGCTTGGCGCGTCGCAATGTGACCTTGCGACGAAGAACCGGCGAGGGGCCACCCAGGTGGACTTTGAAGTTCCCCGAGGTCGCGACCTCTGGGCTGGGGTCAACGGGGCTTTTGGCACGTCGTGAAATCGAACTCGATGATCCGGTTACTGAACCTCCCGTTGAGTTGGCCGTGCTCGTGACCGCTTATGTTCGCAGCGCTGGAATTGCCCCTGTTGCCCGACTGGTCACACGCCGGAATCGGACTCAGCTGATCGCTGCCGATGATTCGGTCTTGTGCTCCATCGATGATGATTCTGTTGCGGTCATGCCTACGAATGGGGACGGCTTTGCATTCCGGGAGGTGGAACTGGAATTCAGCGCGGGGGCTGAGACCCACCATGTGGTTGCCTTGGCCGACGTAATGCGAAACGCGGGAGCGGGGACCCCCGACCCGACGCCCAAGCTCGTGCGTGCCCTCGGCCAGTGTGCTGTGACGCCACCCGAAGTGGTTGCCTTCGAGGTCCGGTCGGATGCCGATATCGCTGAGAGAGCGAAGGCCCGTCTGTCTCGGTCGGTGGTGAATCTGCTCGACCTCGATCATGTGGTGCGCCTGGAAGACGATGCCGAAGCTCTGCGGCGGTTACGTGAGGTGGCGACGGGTCTGGTTACGGATATCGAGACGGTCAGAGACCTGACCGAACCGGCAGTGGTGAAACCGGCGGTGGTGAAACCGGACATGTGGGAATCGGTGATTGGGCCAATGCAGCGGTTGGTCGCCGAATTGGATGCTGCCCGCTCTACGGATGACCAACTCGAGGTCGATGGCCGCACGGACATGACGGCATTGCGAGCGTTGATTTCAACCGAGCGCTATGTAGGGCTTCTCGATTGCCTGGTCGAGATGGTCGCCGATCCAGGCCTGCACTGACGCACTTCTGAACCTGTGGAGTGTCCCTCGCTACGGGCCCTGTGGCGGATAGCGTGAACATGCAGTGGCGACAGAATCATTCAAACAACGAGACGGCCGGTTCGATGCAGGGGTGGCGTTGTCATGAGCCGCAAGTCCAACGGTGGGCCGCAGGTCCGTGCGGCTGGAGGCGTCGTCTGGCAGATGGCCAACCGGCACGTCGAGGTTGCGGTCGTGCACAGGCCAAAGTACGACGATTGGAGCTTCCCCAAAGGAAAACTCGAACCGGGCGAGACCCATGCACACGGGGCCCTGCGTGAGGTTGCTGAGGAAACCGGCCTCCGCTGTGTGTTGGGCCACGAACTCCATGCCACCAGTTACATCGACGCCAAGGGGCGGTCCAAGACGGTTCGCTACTGGGAGATGACGGTGGCAGACGGGACCTTCTTGCCGAACGAGGAGGTGGACGAGATGCGTTGGCTCTCGCTTGTGCGGACCGCCGAGATTCTCACCCACCGTCGCGACATGGCCGTTCTTGGTTCTTTTGCTCGCCTGACCGGTGGTCAGATTCCCATCCTCAGGTAGCCGGTTTCCGGCCCGACCCGCGTATCTGTCTGTCATCACCATCCCGTAGCATGTCGAAGGTGAGTGACATGGAAGGAGCGCCATCCGGTCGTTCGGATGACCCTATTCCGATGACGCCGCGTGACCCGCGCAGGCCGTTCGTCACGTCACCGTTCGCCCGCTTGGCGCGCACCCACGCATTTGGCATTGCTGGCGACGGCATTTTTGCCATCGGCCTGGCGGGGTCGGTCTTCTTCTCGCTCGACTTCAACTCTGCTCGTTGGCGAGTTGCCTTGTATCTGGTGCTGACCATTGCGCCGTTTGCCGTGGCCACACCACTGATAGGCCCGATGATCGACCGCATCAAGGGTGGTCGCCGATGGATCATCGTCGGTTCCATGGCGGCTCGAGCGGTGCTCTGTTTCTTTGTCGTCCGACACCTGTCGAGCCTTCTGTTCTACCCGGAAGCCTTCATGATGCTGGTTCTGGGCAAGGTGTATTCGATATCGAAGAGTGCCGTGGTTCCGTCGACTGTTCGAACCGGCGATGAACTGGTCGAGGCGAACTCCAAGTTGACCATGATCAGTGCGATAGCAGTGGTCGTAGCGGCCGGACCGGCGGGGCTTCTGCTCAAGCTCGGTGGGCCGGGTTGGACGCTGGGATTGGCCATGATCGTGTTTGCCGTGGCTACGGGTTTTGCCCTGAAGCTTCCAAGGACGTCAGTCGCTGAGCAGCCGGTCGACAAGGTCGAGCGTGAGGAACTCCGCAGCGCAGGCATCAAACTCGCCTCGTCGGCAATGGCACTCGTTCGCGGTGTCGTGGGCTTTCTCTCGTTCATGTTGGCGTTTGATTTCAAGAACTCGGGCGCACCGCTGTGGTATCTGGGCATTGTCGCTGCCACGGCTCAGATCGGGTTTTTCCTCGGCGCCATTGCGGCACCTCGGGTTCGCCGGGTTGCAAATGAGGGGCAGATCTGCGTGGGGCCCCTGGCGACCATCACCTTGGCGGGGTTCTTGACGTCATTTCTCGGGGGTCTTCAGAGCGCAGCGCTGCTCTCGGCGATGGTCGGCGCAACCAGCAGTGCCGCTCGCCAGGCATTCGATGCAATCGTCCAGCGAGATGCTCCCGACGCGAACCGGGGTCGAACCTTTGCCCGCTTCGAGATGCGTTTCCAGCTCATCTGGGTGATCGGGGCGCTGTTGCCGATCGTGATTCCCATCCCTTCGGAGATTGGCTTCATCATCATCGGGTTTGGTGCCTTGTTTGCTCTCGTGTCGTATTCGCTGGGGTTGCGGAGAATCCGTCGCAACCAGATGCCTATCGAACGGAATTGGTTCGGTCGGAAGAAGACCGGGGGAGACGGCGCTGATGTGCCCACTTCAGAGTTCCCGGATCGCAACGATGAGGCCACGACGGCCGCCGCGCTCGTGAATACGGTTCAGGTTCCCGGTTCTGGATCGGGTGCAGACTTCGTGGCCGACCGAAGCGAGTCGGTAGGCCGGACCGCTGCCGTCGACGCAACCGCTGCCGTCAAAACGATGACCGTCGTCGACACGACCGTCGTCGACACGACTCAGGTGATCCCCGGAACACAACCGGGACCGGATAGACGCCCCGCCCCGCCGGATCAGGCGGGTGGCACCCGCGGCTGGATGAGATCTGTGGAGGACAATTGGGAGCCGCCGCCGGGGTTCGTTGCGTCGCCGCTCACGGGCGAGAGGCCCGATACGCCACCTGATGAGAAACCATGGGTGAAAGTGTTCGACGGTGCTTCAACGAACATCGACAGCGATGCGCCAGCAGATCAGGTCTCGGAGGGCGACGATCAAGTTCAGGTCCAACTGACCCTTGATGACGTTGTTGCCAGTGACCCTGTTGCTGGAGACGGGGTGTTTCCATTCGGCTCATCGCCAGAGACCCTCTCCTATCCCGAACCTGTCTGGCGCGATTCGCCACAGCTAGCAGGCTCTGAAGAGGCGCCGGAATAGCGCCTAGCCCACGGACGACGTCGGATGCGGAAACGTCGGATGCGGAAACGTCAGATGTCGGGCAGGTCGATCCGTGCCAGCCACAGGCCGGGCGCATCCAGTTCGGCCGGCGTGGGAAGAGTGCGTGCGGATTCCCAGAGCCGAGCTAGGCCATCTTCACCAACTCGCTCCACCACGCCGTCGATGAATGCAGATCCTCTGTCGTATTTGGCCTGGGTGAGTTCGAGGCCGAACAATCGCTCGACAAAGCGGTCAGATGGGTCGGCCTCGACGCGTCGCCTACGGATTGCCTCGGTGATCATGTCGTAAGAAGAGATCAGGCCGTGCCCGATGCGGTCCATGATGTGATCCACATAGCCGACCAATGCGCACACGACTGCCTCGAGGCGCGGTAGTAGATCACGCTGAGCTCCCGACCGGATTGCCCCAAGGAGCATTTCGGGGTCTCCCAACATTGCTTCCAGGTCGAAGCCGGCGCCCGGGTTCATCATTTCGGTTGCATCAAACCCTGAGAGCCGCTCTTCCAGGTCGGTTCCCGCCGACTCGAAACCAGAGAGGTACTCGTGGAGCATCGAGTCGAGGGTTTCGCGTACGTGGGGAAGGCTGAGCACCGCATGGTGCGTCATCTCATGGAGACAGATCCAAAGTGCGAGATCGTCCTCATTCAGACTCCACTGCGAGCCGAACTCGCTGATGTTTGTTGTAAGGATCAATAAGTCAGTGCTCGATGGTCGTGGAATTGGCAGGTCGTACTGACCGAATGATCGCTTTGCGAGGCGCCCCACCATCGACCCGGCGATCATCCCCAGCATCATCGGCCCCATCATCTTCATGAGCGGAGCCATCCACGCAAATGGATCGTCCGGTTCGGGGGTGGCCGATCCATCCGGGTCGGTGCCAGGTGTGTTGGACCCGCTATCGAGAGCGGCTGCCAGATCCTCGAACAGGGGCCGGTAGGCATCGAGGGTCTGATTGATCCACTGCGTCCGATTGACGGCGACAAATGCGGTGTTGGAACTGGACGTGTCGATACCGGTTGCGTTGGCAACCTGTAATTCGGCAACCCGCGTGAGTTGTTCGAGGCGAATGCGGTCGGAGGGAGAGACGTTCGGTTCGGACTGGCCGTCGGTGGCAATCGACAGAGCAAGTTGACGAGCGGAGTCCCAACTCATGGACCCTTGTTGTTGGAGAAGTCGAAAGATGTCCCCGAACATGGGAACGCCCTTGAAGGGGTTGTCCTCGGGGTCGGGTTGGCCGGAACCTGGGGGATTGTCGCTCACTAGTGAGCACTGTACGCCGAGTCGTCGTCGTTCTCGCTGTCGTGGACGGATTCTGTGGCGAATTCCCTCTCGTTTGACCTTGCTACTTATCGGCCAAGCGTCGTTGAAGCAGACCTCATATAACTTGACTCATCGAAAAGGATCTATAAATCTTAGCCGACCTAATTTCAATACTAGAGATGTGGTTATGCGATGGCAGGATGCATATCAAATGATGACAAGCTACTTCATGCGCAAAGTGCTGGTGTCATTACTTTCCGTGCTGGGGTTTGTCCGCTCGTGTGTGTAGACGGCGTGGCCTGACGGTCCGCGGCCATGCGGCACACATGCGTAAGCTGATATCGCGCGTGGATGGAAGGGTTGTTTCATTTCTGCTGGCTAGCCAGTAGCTTGGCATCGTGGACTTCGTCCGGCCGATCGAGGCCATCGTGCCAGGCGCCCAGGGGCGGGTGCTAGCCGTCTTGGTCGAGACCACGGCTGAGCTGAACCTGCGGACCATCGCGCAGCTGGCCGGGATCAGCCAGGCCCAGGCATCCCGATTGCTTCCTGACCTGGTCGCGCTCGGAGTCGTCGAGCGGCGGGAGGTTCCGCCATCATCACTATTTCGGCTTGTGCCTGAGCACGTCGCTTCCCGGGCGCTACTCACCCTGGCCCGCTCGGCCGACACCGTACTCGACGAGATGGGTCGACTAGCCGGAGCGCTCCCCCAGCCGCCGGTGAGCGTGATCGTCTTCGGATCGTTCGCCCGAAAAGAAGCCGTGGTCGACAGCGACATCGATGTGGTCGTCGTTCGGCCCGACGATGTCGACGAGGGTGACGACGCGTGGTCGGCCTCGATCGAGACCTTTCGACGCGACGTTCGACAACTCACCGGCAACCCAGTCGAGGTACTCCACGTGAGCGCGGGCGAGGCGGCCACGAAACTTGCTGGTCGCGCCCAGGTGTGGGCCGACATCCAGCGGGACGGCCGAGTTGTTTACGGGCTAGGCCTCAATGAACTCCGGGTGGTGCGCAGTGCCTAGGCTTGGTCGCACGAGGGCGGTCTCGGCCGCACAGGTTCGTGCCTACGCGGCCAAGGCCGAGGAGTTCGCCGAAGCGGCGGCCAGCGATCTCGAAGCAGGCCGCAATATCGCCGCCACGAGCCTCGCCATTCACGCTGGCATCAACTCTGCCGACGCCGTCTGCGGCGCTCGCCTCGGAAAGCGAGCTGTCGGCGGGGACCACGACCAGGTTTTCGCGTTGCTCCGCCAAGCCGGCCCCGACGGCTCCGAAGTCGAACGCGAGCTGCGCCGACTCCTGCCGCTCAAGACGAAGGCAGAGTACGAACCCGACGACATCGTACCGTCAGCAGCGACGAAGGCCGTCGAGCGGGCCCAGCGATGCGCCGCCGTAGCTCGCCGGGTGGCCGTCACGACGAGATGGCAGGTATCAGGTGCTCACGTCGGCTCCGTCGAGGTTGAGTGCCGCCGTGACCACCTCGATCGTCCTCTCGTCGCGCCGCTTGCATGCCGTGACCTGGGACGCGAACAGCCCTCGTTCAGTGACCGCGCAGACAATCCGTGCGCCACGTGCACAACTCCACCTGTTGGTGCCGCCAGCTTCGACTATGACAGTCGCGGAAATCGCACGTCGACTACGACCATCGTAGGTTGGCCCGCGAGACACAGCAGTTCCTCAAAGATCTGGACCACCAGCCCTGCAATGGTCTTGACGCAGGTGAGCGCTCGATACGTTGACGACTGTGTGGGATGGGTTTCATGGGGCGAGGGGCGATAGCGTCACGCTGCAGCGTTCACGTTGAACCACGCCTACGGCAGATACTTCGGGCAGACATAAGGGGACAGACAATGGCCGATTACAAGCTCTTCATCGATGGCGAGGCGTGCGATGCAGCCTCCGGCGAGACGACAGCCACATACAACCCGGGTACCGGCGAGAAGATTGCCGATGTTCCCAAGGCAGGCCGGGAAGACGCTGTTCGAGCGATAGAGGCGGCACGCAAAGCTTTTGATGAGGGTCCCTGGCCTCGGATGACCGGAGCCGAGCGCGCGGCGAAACTGCGTCGCATTGTGGAGCTGATCAATGAGAACGCGGAAGAGCTTGCAGAGATCGAGGCACTCGATGGTGGCGGCACCATTCTCAAAGGCCAGTTGGCGGATGTTCCCACTGCGACCCAAGCGTTCGACTGGTTCGCACGGATGGCCGAGGAGCGCCCGGATCGTGAGGAACTCGAGGGGTCGGTCTTCCCGGCATCGTCCAACTATCTACGCTACGAACCGATCGGTGTATGCACGGGAGTAATCCCGTGGAATTTTCCTCTGGTGATGGCCGCATGGAAGATCGCTCCGGCCATTGCCGCTGGCAACACGTCTGTCCTCAAGCCAGCGTCGCTGACTCCGCTCTCGGCTCTCAAGCTTGCTGAGATCATCGCCGAGGCAGACCTGCCTCCCGGTGTGGTCAACGTCATTTCCGGCCCAGGTGGTTCTGTGGGTGAGGAACTCGCTGCGTCGATGCTCGTCGACAAGACGGCGTTCACCGGGTCGACTGAAGTTGGCCAGCGCATCATGGAACTTGCTGCTCGCAACACCAAGGCCGTGACTCTCGAACTTGGTGGGAAGTCGGCCAACATCGTGCTTGACGATGCCGATCTGGACCTTGCGGCCTCGGCCATTCTCTGGGGAACTTTCTTCCACGGCGGCCAGGTCTGCCAGTCGGGCACCCGGGCGCTCGTCCAGCGCAGCATCTACGACGACTTCGTGAACCTGCTGGTAGAGAAGGCCGCTGGCATCGTGGTGGGTGACCAGATGGATATGGCAACCCACATCGGCCCGCTGGTGTCACGTGGTCAGGTCGAGACCGTCGAGCGATACGTCGAGCTTGGCCGCAAAGAGGTGGGCGAGCCGCTCTGTGGTGGGTCCCGTCCCACGGATCTGGCCGACCATCTGGATTCGGCTGCGTTCTACCGTCCGACGATCTTCGCCGATGTCGACAACAAGGCCACCATTGCGCAGGAAGAGATCTTCGGACCCGTCCTTTCGGTGATGCCGTTCGATACCGACGAGGACGCAGTGCGCATTGCCAATGAGTCGATCTACGGCCTGGCGGGCGGAGTGCAGGCAACCGACATGGCTCGTGCCGAGAAAGTCGCTGCCGGAATGCGTACCGGAACCGTGTGGATCAACGACTTCCACCTGATCGGTGCCGAGCGACCCTTTGGCGGCTACAAGCAGTCGGGTATCGGGCGTGAACTCGGTGTGCAGGGTTACGAGGTCTACCGCCAGACCAAGCACGTCCACATCAATCCTGAGGCATCAGGCCGGGACAATCACATCCACTACACGATGCTGGGTCTCTGACCGATTGGTGCTGCCGATTACTGATCAGTGAGACGACAGAAAGTGTCGCGGTAGTAGCGCAGTTCCGTCACACTCTCACGGATATCGTCCATTGCCCGATGCCCCTCTGCTTTGGCCGGTGCGTTGGCGAGCAGGGTGGGATTCCAGCGCTTGATCAGTTCCTTGACGCTTGAGACGTCTACAGACCGGTAATGGAGATATTCCTCGATCTCGGGGAGATAGGCGGCCAGAAAGCGTCGGTCGGTTCCAATGGAGTTACCACAGAGGGGGACCGATCGCTTTTCTGGAATGTGCTTTTGGATGAACGCCAGGGTCTCGGCGCCTGCCTGAGCCAGTGAGATGGTCGATGCTTCGATCTCAGCGAGCAGGCCGCTGCGGGTGTGCATCTCGACCACGACCGGTGCCATGTTGGCCATGGCCTCGGATGACTGATGGACCACCAGATCTGGCCCCTCGGCCACGATGTTCAGGTCATCGTCGGTTATCAGCGTTGCGATCTCGACGATCACATCGTGGTTGTGATCGAGGCCGGTCATCTCCAGATCCATCCATGCAAGCACGGCCACCGAGGATAGCGGGGTGATGCGACAGCAACCCGTGCTGGCTCTGGTTGCCCGTCCTGGTTCTGGTTACGTGCGCCGGTTCTGCTCACGCGTGGCGTGCCGTAGGCTCGAACGATGCTCCGGGTCCCAACTGTGGTTCTCGATCCTGAACTGGAGATTCCCTCGTATGCTCGCCCGGGAGATGCCGGGCTGGATCTGCGGGCACGCGAGAGCGTCGTCTTGCGGGCCAGGGGCGGCAGAGCGCTGGTTCCGTGCGGTCTCGCCGTGGCGATTCCTGAGGGGTACGCCGGGTTTATTCAGCCCAGGAGTGGATTGGCGCTCAAGCACGGAGTCACGTGTCTCAATACCCCGGGTCTCATCGACAGCGGCTACCGCGGTGAACTCAAGGTGCTTCTGATCAATACCGATCCCGAAGCTGATTTTGAGGTTGCGCGAGGTGAACGGATCGCTCAGTTGGTGATCCAAGCCGTGGAGCAGGTCGAACTGGAACTCGTTGACCACCTTGACCCCACCGAACGCGACGCAGGAGGGTTCGGCCACACCGGTCGCTGAACCCGGATCGCTGAACCCGGTTCAATGGACTTTGGGTTGTTGCTCAGGGTTTCCGGGCCTTCTCCAGACGGACATGGCGTCCGCCGTCGTCGATGGTCAGAACATCGACCGTTTCCGCGACGATCTGTGAGAACCGCACCCACTCGGAATCGTCAGCGGTCGATTCAGGCCACAACGGACCGGTCGAGGCGTCGATGACCAACTTTCCGGCCTCGACAATGAACGTGAGGGTGATCACCAATGGGGTGTCTGACTCCGGTTCGCAGAATTGCGGAACCGGATTGTCTCCCCACGCATCCACGTCATCGAGATTTTCACCGAGGCCATCGTGCTCGGCGATTCCTGGATGGAGCAGGAAGACAAGCGTCTCGTCAATGGCGATGCGTAGGTCCTCGGTTTCGGAGCGGGTGAGTCCGCACTGGAGCGCGAGCCTGGTAACGGCGATCCGGGCAATATGGCCGTAGATGGGTTCCGCCGGTAGGACCAAGCGGATCTCGTCGCCAGACACGGGCACAGCATGCCACCTGGCCGACCGTTGTGCTGGCGACCGCTATGTCGATGTCGGCGTCAGGTCGTCCGGTCTCGACATCAGGAGTGGGCACGGAGCGTTACGAACGACCTGTGTGGCAACGCTGCCGAGGGTCACGCGGGCCAGACCGGTGCGACCGTGTGTTGAAATTGCAATGAGTGCGGCGGGAAGCTGCCTCGCGAACTCGACGATTGCATCGGCGGGACGCGGCCCGTGGAGTACCTCCCAATTGACCGTTGCCGGTTCGAACTTCTCGGCCAGTGCCCGGATGTAGTTGCTCTCGGTCAATGCCGCATCGTCGAAGTCGGTGCCTCCACCCGACTCGATCACAACGGTGAGCCATGGCTCGAGTGCGAGCCGTTCGCACCATTCACGCGCTGGTGGGATGATCGCCTCTGCCGTTGTCGAGCCGTCTGAGGTGACAAGCATCCGGCCACCGACGGGGCTGATTCCCCACGTATCTGCCAATTCCGGGCCGACGACAACGATCGGTCGGTGACTCATCTTGAGGATGTCCTCGGCGACACTCCCGAGTGCGATACGCCTGATCCCGCTGCTGCCGTGGGTGGAGATGCACAGCAGCGAATCGCTCGCTGATGCTGCCTCCGCTATTGCCTCAGCCGGCCAGTCGGATTCGATCACCTCGCTGCTGCAATCAAGGTGGCCATCCACATCGCCATTCACGTAGCCATCGTCGGCGCTGATGGCGTCCCGGATGCGCTCAAGGTAGGTGGAGGCAGTCGGTGAGCCACCATGGTCCACAACTCGGACCAGCCGGATTGCCGCCCCAACAGCCCCGGCAAGGGCGGTTGCTGGCCTAAGTGCCCGCTCGGCAACGGCGGATCCGTCTAATGGGACAGTGATCGTCGTGACCATGGTTCTCCTGAATCCGCTTGCCTGCAGTTTGGTGTGACCGAAAGGAATGGTCTCCGCGTTATGAGACGTTCGCCCCGCAACCCTTGAATTTTTTTGTTGGAGAGATGACGATTATCTCATGGCAGGGGAGATCGACGGGCTCGAGGTGTTGGATGTTGCCGAGTGCATGATGCTCCTTCGCACCGTACCCATAGGACGCATCGGGTTGAGCATCAATGAAATCCCGACGGTCCTTCCGGTGAACTTTCTCATTGACGCCGAGCGAAACCGTGTGGTGATCAGGAGCACGGAGGGGGTCAAGTACCACGGTGCAATTGATGGCGTGATGGTGGCATTCGAGGCAGATGAGTTCGACAAGCTCAGCCACGCTGGATGGAGCGTTGTGGTGAAGGGTCGACTCTCGGTTGTGACCGACCCTTTTGAGGTCCGACGGCTGTCCATGCTCCCTCTCCGTTCGTGGGCCGGATCGGATATGCCCCACTGGTTGACCATCGACATTGAGATGGTGACGGGCCGCAGGGTTGCTGGTTGGCATCACCCCAAGCGATGAGCGTCCGCAAACAGGCAGCGTCGGCTGATTCTTCATAGCCGAAGTGGGCGCCACCATTGCGTTGGGTGCATCAATCTTGTGTGGCCGTGATATCAACCGCGGGTTGTTCCTTTGTCCACCATTCCGACGTGCCCGAGCGGACGATGAGCACAGGCGGTTTGGCCACCGCAGAAAGATGTGCCGCTGTTGAACCCATGACCAACTTCGTTGCGCCACGACCGCGGCTCCCAATGACGATCAGGTGGTAGTCGCCTTCGTCAGAGTGCTGGGCCAGAGCGGGTCCGGCAGCACCTACCAGCACCACGGTTGCCGGAGTGAGGTCCATGTGACCAGCGATGTGTTCGGAAGCAGCGGCCAGTAGCGCTACAGCTTCCTCTTGAGCGTTGCTTGCATCTGTGATCTGGCCTGCGTCATGGTCCAGTACGTGTGCCAGTGTCAACTGGCCGAGTTGTGGGCCAAGAAGGCCAGTCACCTCATCCAGAGCCGCGTAGGACTCCGGCGATGCATCTATGCCAACCAGGACCGCCACGGGTCCTGAGCCCGGCACCCCCCGGTCGATCACCCGCGGGGTGGAATCCCGTTCTGCGTCGGCAGCCGTCAACGCAAGTAGGGCAAGGAGGGGACCGTAGAAAGACAGTGCCAGCCAAATCGCAGGGGCATGGCCACGCCTCACCATCGTGACCGCAATGGCGAGCCCGACGATGACCCACACGATGATCGATACGACCAATACCGAACCCATCAACCAAGCTTGTCAGAATTACACGGTTGAAATTTGGAATAACCATCAACAATTATTTGTTCGCGCCGCGAAATGCCGCGTTCATTCGGGCAGAACACGATGCGCACGGATCGTGGTGCGGACGGATCGTGGTGCGCAAAGTCCGCAACTCGGACTCATTGCTGTCCGGTTCAGATCTCGGCTTCCAAATCGTCATCGATTCCGTCGGCGTCACGATCGGTGGGAGAGGGCTTGTTGTGCCGGTCGATCCATCCCGAAACGTGCCAGCCGACTTCCAGCACCAGACACGCGATGGCGCCGGTTCCGAATGCGGCCAGCAGCGTCATCAGTGGTGGAAGGGGCAGTTCGAAGTAGTTGTTGGCAAAAGGGAGGGCGAGTGCGAGAAAGAAGGCGCCACCCATGGAACTGACCAGTGCCACACGCCAGTGGTTGAACGGGCGAGCGAGAATGGTCAGTACCCACAGCGCAACCATGAACAGGACGATGACGGCGACGGTCCTGGCCTGCTCAAGGGGCACCTCTTCGACATTGCGGGCGATCTGGTAACCGGTGAGCGTGGCGGTAGCCGCGACAACACCTGCAGGGATGGCAAATCGCAGAACTCGAGAGAGAAACCCTGGACGCGCCCGGCGAGCATTGGGAGCGAGGGCGAGAAAGAAGCCCGGAATGCCGATGGTGAGGCTTGAGATGATCGTGAAGTGACGCGGGATGAAGGGGAATGGGAGGCCGGCTACGCCGACCGCCAGGGCCAAGACAAGCGCGTAGAAGGTCTTGGTGAGGAACAGGTTGGCCACTCGTTCCACGTTGGCAATCACACGGCGGCCCTCGGCCACCACCGAGGGGAATACGGCAAAGTCGTTGTCGAGCAACACGAAACGCGCAACCGCCCTTGCCGCCGCGCTACCGGATCCCATTGCCACACCGATGTCGGCATCTTTGAGAGCGAGTGTGTCGTTCACTCCGTCGCCGGTCATGGCGACCTCGTGACCACGGGATTGCAGGGCGTGGACCATTTCCCGCTTTTGTTGTGGTGTGACCCTTCCAAATACCGAATGACCCTCGACGATGTCCGCAAGTGCCTCCTGTTCGGTTGGCAGGGTTCTTGCATCGACGGGATCATCAGCCCCGGGAACCCCGACACGTTGCGCGACGGCGGCGACCGTGACCGGGTTGTCTCCGGAGATGACCTTCACCGTCATTCCCTGTCGAAGGAAGAATGCGACGGTGTCCGGCGCAGAATCACGGATCTTCTCTTCCAGAACCACAAGGGCTATCGGTTCGAGTTCTTCGGGAAGCTGCTCATCGGCCAACCCGCGAGGTGACCGGGCGAGCATCAGCACTCGCCGCCCACGTTCGGCGTAGTGACGGATTCTCTCGTCGGTGTTACCGGGGTCGGATGCCTTCGTGATCAGGATGTCCGG
>CAYQFM010000002.1:24560-31620 GCA_964416735.1 uncultured Iamiaceae bacterium
CAGATACCAGGCGCCGTGGTCAGCGAAAGAAGCAGCGCTCCATTTGCGAGCCGATGAGAACGGGATACTCCCGTCGAGTGTCCAGCCGGGAGGCCTGTCGAACTCTGCCTTGATTGCCAACAGGCTGGGGTTCGGGTGGTTGTCAGCGGCTCCCAATGACGCCAGTGCGCCAGACGAATCCGCAGAACCGCCGTCGAGGTGTTCCACCGTTGCCAAGACCAGTTGCCCTTCGGTGAGGGTGCCTGTCTTGTCTGCGCAGACGATGTCGACCCTGGCGAGACCTTCGATTGCAGCAAGTTCCTGAGTAAGCACCTTCTTTCGCGCGAGACGTGCGGCTCCCACGGCGAAGGCAATACTTGTGAGCAGAACCAGGCCCTCGGGAATCATCGCAACGAGACCGGCGACCGAACCCTGTACCGCATGCACCAGTCCGACATCAGAGCGAATCTGTGCGGTGACCAGCAGAATTGCCGTGGGGATCATCAACCAGCCGACGAATCGGATGATCTTGTCGATTCCGTTGCGTAGCTCCGAACGGACCAGTGAGAACCTACGTGCCTCCGAGGAGAGCTTGAATGCGTATGAGTCGGCACCCACTGCCGTGGCGACGACAATCCCGTCGCCCGCCACCACGAAGCTCCCCGACATGACGGGATCGCCCACGCTCTTTTCAACCGGATCGGCTTCTCCGGTGAGCAGGGATTCGTCGAGCTCCAGCCCATTGGCCACAAGCACGGTTCCGTCGACCGTGATCTGATCGCCCGACTTGGCAACGATGACGTCGTCGAGCACCAACTCGCTCGTGGGAATCTCGCTCTCGGCGCCGTCCCGTATGACCGTCACCCGGGGGGCGCTCAGCAGGGCAAGGCGATCCAGTGCCCGTTTGGATCGGACCTCCTGGATGATTCCGATGAGGGCATTTGCAACGAGGACGATTCCGAAGAGGCCGTCTTTGTATTCACGAATGGCCAGGATTACGACTAGGAGCGCGCCGAGCAGAAAGTTGAAAGGCGTGAATACGTTCGCCTTGACGATCTGGCCAACGGTGCGACTGGTGGGGTCGGGGACGTCGTTGGTCTTACCTTCGGCGCGACGCTGTGCCACGTCGGCGCTCGATAGGCCCGCGGTTGATGGGCCCGCGGTGGGTGGGCTCACTGTCGATGGGCCGGTTCCGGGAGCGCTGCCATCCGGGTGATCGGAGCTATGCACAGCCCCATCGCTGTCTTGTGTGGTCACTTCACCGGTCTGCTTGATTGTGATGGGGCCCGCGAATGGTTAGTCCCATTTGATGGTTCGTCAGGTGCCTACTTGCGCGGCTCAGTGGGGACGACGACCACCGGGCATGGAGCATGGGTCACACAGTGCTGGCTCACCGAACCGAGCAGGAGACCCGAGAATCCGCCGTGCCCACGGGACCCGACCACGAGTAGATCTGCCTCCGATGATGCTTCGATCAGAGCAGCCGCAGCAGGCCCTTGGCTGACGCCCTCGAGCACGTGAAGGTCACCCGACAGGGCGCCCTCTTCGCGAAGGACGTCGTTGAGTTGCGTCCGTGCCTCTTCGTCGAGTTGATCGCTGGGGGGGAGTACGCCGAAGGCCGGCATTGTCGTGATCACGGGATACTGCCAGACGGTTACGGCCAGCAACGTTGCTTGTCGAATACGGGCCTCTTCGATGGCCCAGCGGAGGGCCACGCGTGACCCGTCGGAACCGTCGACACCCACCACTACTTTTCCTGCCATGAATGAATCTCCTCGCTGGTTAGGCCGCGGTCAGGCGGGGGTAATGAGACCGTAGTGCCCGTCGAAGCGTCGGTAGATGACGTTGCCCCGTGCTGACTCGGGGTTTACAAAGAAGACGAACGGCTCCAGTCCGGTGTCGAGCCGTTCCTGGGCGTCCGCGAGCGTTGTTTCGACGGGCTGCTGCGAACTTGGTCGCACCGGGACAGCGATGACCTCCGGAATCACAACGCTGTCCGCTGCTTGCATCAACTCGAGATGGGCATCGTCGGGTGCGTAGTAGATGACGCTGTCGGCCTTGGTGTCGAGATCGGTGAAGAGATAGAAATCGTGACCGAGGACGTCAAGATCGAAAGCAGCTTCTTCGACTGTCATCGGGTCGAGAGCGAATGTCTTGAGGCGCACGACCTCGCGGTCCTCGACCGGCCGCTCGTGGTATTCCGGGCGCTGTTTGGGCAGATCCCCGTGCCTCCACTCGCCATCGGTCGGTGGGCGCTGCTGTTTGGGGTCGGAGCGGTGAGTGAAGCGATCGAGCCGACGGCGCAGACGATCATCGAGCAGATCTATCGCGGCCATCACGTCATGGCTGGCAACGTGGGCCCGAACCATGAGCCCGTTCATGTTGAGCGTGGCTTCAGCCAGTGCTGGCCGTTCAAGGCGTGGGTTCACGCCAAGCGTCAGCTTCACCTGCGCGAAGAGAATCGGTCGGTTCGTGTAACGGGTCAACTGCGTGACCTTGTCGGTCGCGTACTGCTTTGCTGCATCGGTGATCTCACCTTGGGTGACCACCTGGACTTCAAGTTCCTGGACGTCCACTGAGATTCTCCTTGTCGGATCCAACTACATCATGGGTGTTTCGAATTGCTCGATACTTGTTGCAGTGGCGGTTGATTCCGCCCGCACGGTTTCGGTCGCCGAAGCCTCACTCACCGAAGCCTCACTCACCGAAGTCTCAGTCGCTGGCGTCATCGGCGACATCATCATCAGTGGTGTCATCTCCGAAGAGAAAGTTCTGACTCTCGAGGATCTCGACGATTTCGGGTTCGTGTTCGGAGGTGTCGAGAGGCTGTTCGCCAAACTCAGGCTCCTCGTCATCGAACCTCGCAACCTCGGCCCGACCCTCGTCCTCGACATTGACTCCGGAGTCTGAAGAAGCGGGGTCCGTCGACGGGCGACGCGGTCGATCGGGACGTTCTATGTGCATGGCCGATTCCTCAGCCGATGTCTCCATGGTCTTGTCGATGTCGTCGATCTGACCGTCGTCGATGAAGTCGTCGATTCCCAGGAAGGTCCACTCATCCTCGGGCTGCATCTTCTGCATTCCCACCCCTCCTTTCCTGCCTGAGCCGTTGCCGGGATCCGTGAAACGAACTTCCGAAAAACGAACTTCCGCAAAACCACGGAGGCCGGAACCGCGCTCTCATCTGATCACCGTAGCGAACTGGGGATGGAGATGTCGCCGATTCCGGCCTGTCCAAGAGGAATTTGTGCCGTGTCTGCGTGAAGAGCTCTCAGGTGTTTGCAACCTGGCCGTTGCCGACAGCCTCCTCAGCGTCTTGAGGCTTCACGATCCAGGTCGTGACCATTCCGGTGAGGCCCTGTGGCCCTTCAGCGTGGGTGAGTATGTGGCAGTGGAAAGCCCAGATTCCGAGGGTCTCGGGAACCGTTGCCCCGGGTTCGGCCATGACGTTCACCGAGTCTGGCGTGCTGTGTACCAACACCGTGTACCGCTCACCGGGTGCGACGTTGAGGGTGTCGACCCAGTACGGAGACTCCAGCGGCCAACCGTCTTTTGCCACCACCAGTTGAGGCATGTGGTGCAGGTGCATCGGGTGAATCTGAAGCCCCTGGTTCTGATAGGTCAGCTCGGTCCAGTCGCCCACGGTCGTCACGATCGGATCGGTTGCGGGGAATGACTTGCCGTTCAGAGTGAGGCCGATCTCGCCCGAGTCGTTCAGGAACATGGGGATCTTCTGAGCGGGCTTGATGTCGTTTGGAATTGTGATGCCGTTGATCGTCCGGCCAGCCGGAAGGGCGATCTCGCCCACCTGGAACATGCCCATCATCCCGTTGACAACAGCCACGTTGCCGTGGTTGTGGGGGTGGTACATGCCAAGTTCGGGTTGAGCCGGGGCAGTGAACTCGTAGGTGAAGGTCTCTCCCGGAAGGATCGGATCCTGAGTGATGGGCGCCAGACCGTCCTGTGGGAACGGCGTGGTGATGCCGTGCCAGTGCACGTCGGTGTAGATGGGGAGTTTGTTGTGCACGACGAAGCGGAGCTTGTCGTTTGGCTGCACGTGAATTTGAGGTGCCGGGACCATCCCGTTGAAGGCCCAGGCCTCGACAACCTTGCCGGGTTCGACCTCCCAATCGATGATCTCGGCGGTCAGTTCAAACTCCTTGGTGCCGTCCTCGAGGATCTTCGGCTCAAGCTCCTGATTTCCGCGTCCCTTGGTTGCAACTGCCAGTGGTCCGACACCGCCGAACATGTTCGGCTCGGTCGTGTTGCCCCATGACCCCACGACCGCCTCGAGGTAGTCGTTGGCGCTTCGAATCATGGCGTCATCCATGGCCTGGTAGTCCTCGTGGGACGGCCCTTGACCAACAGCGGACTGACTGCCACCGACCTGGCCCGCTCCCGGAGTGTTGGCCTCCACGACGTTCAGGGTGCCCTTCATGCCCGAGTCGGCGTGCCCGGGGATGGAGCAAAGGACCGAATAGGTGCCCGTTGCCAAGCCCGAGAGGCTGAGGTTCTCGCTCTGGCCGGCTTGGAAGTCCGATGTGGCGGGACCACCCTCGATTGTGAGGTTGTGGGCCATGTTGCCGTCGTTTGCAACGGCGAGCGTGCCGTCCTTGGGGGCGGTGATGGTCGCGGGGCCGATCTTCCACTCGGTCAGTGATACACCGACGGGTCCGGCGGCTTGAGCGGATGCGCCACCGCCGGAATCCTTGGTGGTGACGACGACGATTGCCAGTGCGGCCAAGAGAAATGCCGCAACCGACACCAGCGAAGCGAACACCGTGAAGGTGGTGCGGTCATCGTTGGGTGCCATTGTTCTCCTTGATGTGCGTGGCACGGCCAAGCCATGCCACTTCAGCTGATCTCACGACGATCGACCGGATACTCGTACCGTCGTCGTGGTGTTACAGGTCATGCTGGTTACGGGGCGCACTGTCGGTTCCCTCCGCTAGTGCACCCGCATACGAGGGTGGGTATTGCTGGACCCGGACATGGTAGCCGGGTTGTCTCCATCAACTACGTCCGGATAGCGAATTTCATTCCAACAAAGTCTCTAGTCACACGGCGCACGATCAGCGGCCCGCGGTGGGTTGGGTGCGAACACGAATTTGCTCCGGAGCGTCCGAGCTCAGGGGTGAGGCGACCTTTGCGCTGTCAGGCCATAGAATCCACGGACCGATGAACGTTGCCACTCTCTCCCTTCTTGCCGCACTGCTGGCTCTGTGCTGCCTCGCCGGTGTGCTCGCACTGGCCTTGGTGGTGCTTCTCCGTCGTCTGAATATCTTCCCTGAGTGGCTCGAACTGCTGTGGTCGGATCTGGGTCGTGCGTCGCTGGGTCTCGCTCTCGTCGTTTCTGTAACTGCCATGGCTGGGAGCCTTTATTACTCGGAACACATGGGATACGTGCCTTGCAAGCTGTGCTGGTATCAGCGCATCTGCATGTATTCGCTGGCGGTGATCCTCACCGTTGCGACAATCCGGCGTGATCGTGGGGTGCGCTTCTATGCGGTTCCTCTGGCGGGCATCGGCGCCGTGGTTGCTGCGTATCACAGCTGGGTACAGGCGTATCCGCCAGATGGAGGAACATCGTTCTGTACAACCGATGCGTCGTGCACCGCCCGGTATGTCTGGGAGTTCGGCTTTGTGTCACTACCGTTCATGGCCCTGTGCGGGTTCCTGTTCGTGCTGGCCATGATGTTCGTGGCCCGAGATACTGATTTCGACGACGATGTTGAAATTGACGACGTTGAAATAGACGACGGACAGGACGCTGCGGTTTCAGTTTGATCGACAACAGATCACAAGGAGTTTCAGTTGAGTAATCGACCGAGCAGAAAGCCTTCGGCCTCATCGAGGGTGAAAGACGCCAGGAAAGCGGCCGAGACCAGTCGTACGACATGGATCTTCGTCGTGGTCGCTGGGCTGGTAGCGGTCATCGTGCTGGCGGTGCTCATTGCCACCAATACCGGTACCCCGACGGCCGGAGGTGGCTCTTCACCGTCTGGAGGAACAGTCGTGCCGTCCGGATCCAAGGATTTCGGCACCGTCGAGGTGACGGGTGATCCCATTGCGAAGTTGGGCGATCCGGGAGCTGCGGATCCGGCCGCTGGATCCAAGATTCCAACACTTGTTGGCCAACAACTCGATGATGCGCCGATCACGATCGCACCGTCTGGTAAGCCGATGTTGATAATGGTCATGGCCCACTGGTGTCCTCATTGCCAGAACGAGGTGCCGCGGATTCAGAAGTGGCTCAACGACAACGGCATGCCCGAGGACGTCGAGATGGTTGCCGTGGCGAGTGGGACCAACAAATCCAGGCCGAATTTCCCACCAGGGGATTGGTTGCGGCGTGAGAAGTGGTCTGTACCGACCATGATCGACAGCGAGGACGCGACGGCGGGTAACGCACTCGGGCTGTCGGGCTTTCCGTATTTCATTGCTGTCAACGCCGAGGGCCAGGTCGTACAACGTACCAGTGGTGAATTGAGTACGGAACAGTTCGAAAGCCTGTTGGATGCCGCCCGCAGCGGTGCGGACACCCAACCGATTGATGCTGGCGAGGCATCGCCCACCTCCTGACCGAACTGCGAGGTTGATTTGCGAGTTCCGATTGGCGTGTCCGTATCGAGGCGAGTGCCTATTGACAGGAGGATTTCCGGATGGATCGCGTGATTGTCGGTATCGACGGGTCGGACGGCTCGGTAGCCGCGCTGCGATTTGCAGTTGCTGAGGCTCGTCAATGGGATGTGCCGTTGGTGGCGGTGCGCGGCTGGGAGTACGCGCACTTGTCATCATCGGGTCCGGCCGTGCCGGATCCTGAGGAGTTGTCCAAGGCAATTGCCGACCAGATGGTGTCGAAGCTCGAAGAAGTGCTGGGTGCTGAGACGGCCGACACCGTCGAGGTGATCGTGGTCAACGATCCACCGGTTCGGGCAATTCTCGACGAGGCCGGTCCGAACGACCTCATCGTGGTCGGGTCCCGTGGGATGGGTGGGCTGAGGGGAATGCTCCTGGGTTCCGTCAGCCAGCAGGTTGCCCACTACGCGCGTTGCCCGGTGGTGATCGTGCATCCCCCGAC
>CAYQFM010000003.1:0-245 GCA_964416735.1 uncultured Iamiaceae bacterium
AGTGTGAGTCGTGTAAGGCCATCGAGACGGGCAATTCGTTCGATGTCTTCGAGCTCGACGCGGCCTCGAACAACGGAGTCGACGCCATTCGGGATCTCGTCGCCAAGGCCGCGCTCGGCACGCCGGGGCGCACAAAGGTGTACATCCTCGACGAGGTGCACATGCTTTCGACAGCCGCTTCGAATGCGTTGCTCAAGACGCTTGAAGAACCTCCGCCCCACGTCGTTTTTGTCCTCGCCACCACC
>CAYQFM010000003.1:255-30535 GCA_964416735.1 uncultured Iamiaceae bacterium
AGCCGCACTCAGCATTTCGAGGTCAACCTGCTCTCGGCGGCCGAACTCGAGGGTCTCGTACGCCATGTCATCGACGACGCGGCACTCGACGTTCCCGCCGATGCCATCGATTACGTGGTGCGCACCGGAGCGGGCAGTGCTCGTGACACGCTCTCGGTTCTTGACCGGGTCGTGGCCGCAGGGCAGGTTCCTCAGGGTGGCGAGGCACTGGATGAACTCGTCGAGGCCCTCTGCGATAGGGATACGGGTAGGGCGTTGCAGGCGGTGGAGGCGGCAACCGCCACGGGGCACTCACCACGGGTGCTGGGTGAACAACTGATTGCTCGGTTGCGTGACGTGTTTCTGGCCTCGGTGGGAACTTCGTTGGAGCGACTTCCCGACAGCGACCGGGAACGAGTCAGGGACCAAGCGCAGCGTCTCGGTGCCGCGGGAGCAACTCGGGCACTCGAGGCAATTGGGGACGCGTTCGTTCGCATTCAGGATGCTCCAGACCAGCGCACGGTTCTCGAAGTCGCTCTGGTGCGGCTGACACGACCCGAGCTGGATGCATCGCTTGCGGGTTTGGTTGAGCGAGTGAACCGGTTGGAGCGTGGCTTGCGATCCGGAGTGCTCGAAGCTGATGTTGCCGAAACGACCGACACGAGCGCCGGGACTCCCGAGTTGCCCGAGGACCGTGAATTGACGGCACCATCGGAGCAGGCGGTTACGCCCGTGAGACGGGCCGACTCCACAGGAGACACACCCGCTGCCAATGCGCGTCGTGTGCTTGCCGAGAAACGTCCGTCGTCGACTTCCAAATCAAGGTCATCCCGACAGGTGAAGTCGGAGGTACCCAACAAGCAACCACCGCCACCGTCATCACCGCCACCGTCGTCAACCCCACTATCTGACGAATCGGGCGATACCTCTGGCACGTCGGACGTTCCCGCAGGAACGCAGTCTGATGGTGACCTTCCGACCAAGGACGAGCTGACCCTGGCGTGGGGCGACCAGATCCTTCCAAAGCTCGGACGCGCCAAGCCGAGGTATGCCGGCGGTCGCTGGATAGGAATCGAAGATGGAGCGGCGGTGTTCGGCCTTCCGAACAAGATCCACGCGGCAAAGTGCGACGAAGTTCGGGCCGATGTCGAAGCTGTACTTGCATCACATTTCGGTCGCCCGGTTCCGATCCGGATCGTCGTCGATACCGGTACTGACCCCACAAGTTCAGACACGGGCTCGACGGGACCGGACGAGTCCGACGAAATCGATCTTCATGAGCTGACCGATGCCAATGATGTTGCGGTCACCAATATGGAGAGGATCGCCGAAGTGTTCCCCGGTGCCGAGGTGATCGAGTCGCAATGATCTCTCGGACTGCATCGGATGGCCGGGCCCTTCCATCCATTGTTGTCAGCCTCATCAATCTCATCAATCTGAATCGTCAGGAGTGTCATGTCTGATTCCCAGATGCCCGATCTCAATGCTCTGCTCGGTCAGGCGATGGAGATGCAGCAGCAACTGCTGGCGGCCCAGGCCGAAGCCGCCGAAGAAGTGGTGGAAGGGCAAGCCGGCGGCGGAGCGGTGGTGATCTCCGTGTCTGGAGACATGGTGTTCCACTCGGTGAAGATACAACCGGACGCCATAGACCCGGATGACACGGACCTGCTCGGCGATATGGTGCTTGCCGCCCTCAATGATGCGATGGACAAGGTGCACGACCTCCAGGGCCGGTCCATGGGCGCCCTCAGCGACATGTTCGGATCGGGCGGTTTACCGGATCTCGGAATGCCGGATCTCGGTGGCTTGATGGA
Organism: uncultured Iamiaceae bacterium; assembly: GCA_964416735.1. Lineage (GTDB taxonomy): Bacteria > Actinomycetota > Acidimicrobiia > Acidimicrobiales > Acidimicrobilacustridaceae > CAYQFM01. Next base: position 2,049 of record CAYQFM010000003.1, read on the forward strand.
ACCTGGTGGGCTGATGCCACCTAGCGAAGACTGAGCATGGCGAGCGTCTATTCGGGACCCGTTCAAGATCTCATCGACGAACTCGGTCGTCTGCCTGGCGTTGGTCCCAAGTCAGCGCAGCGCATTGCATACCACCTTCTCAAGTTGCCCAAGGAAGATGCTTCGCGCTTGGCCAGGGCCATTACAGAGGTGAAGGACCGCATCTCGTTTTGTGAGCGGTGCTTCAATATCTCAGAGGGCCCGGAATGCGGAATCTGTGCCGACGTGAAGCGTGATCAGACCGTTGTCTGCGTGGTCGAGGAACCTCGTGACATCGTTGCTGTCGAGAAGACCGGTGAGTTCCGCGGGCGCTACCACGTGCTCCAGGGAGCTATCAGTCCGATCGAGGGAATCGGACCCGATCGGTTGAGGATCAAGGAACTACTGATCCGTCTCGATCCCGAGGGCATCGAGGAAGTGATCCTGTGCACCAACCCCAACATCGAAGGGGAAGCGACGGCTCTCTACTTGGCGCGCCTCTTGGGTCCCCTAGGTGTCCGAGTCACACGGATTGCCAGTGGCCTTCCCGTCGGCGGCGACCTCGAGTATGCGGATGAACTGACCCTTGGCCGTGCACTCGAAGGCCGCCGGGATGTGACGTCGGATCAGTAGGTCAGATTGCCTTGATGAGGATGGCGTCGCCCTGGCCGCCGCCGCCGCAGAGTGCAGCAGCTCCGATTCCGCTGCCACGACGGCTCAGCTCCAGTGCCAGGTGCAGCGTGATGCGTGCACCGGACATGCCGAGCGGGTGGCCCAGCGCAATGGCCCCACCATTGAGGTTGGTCACCTCAGAGGTGATGCCCAACATGTCCATAGACGCCAGGCCGACGGCAGCGAAGGCCTCGTTGATTTCGAACACGTCGACATCGTCCACGGTCAGACCTGCACGAGACAGTGCGGCGTTGATCGCATTGGCGGGCTGGGGAAGCAGGGTCGCAGATGGACCGGCCACCTGGCCGTAGCCGACGATCTCCGCGAGCGGAGCGGCACCCAACTTCTCTGCCGCCGTCTTGGAAGCAATGACCATTGCCGCACCGCCATCGGAGATCTGCGATGCATTCCCAGCGGTGATGTTGCCGTTCTTGTCGAACGCAGGACGCAGTTTCGACAGCGATTCGACCGTTGTGGAACCACGCACGCCCTCGTCGACCGAAATGACCAGATCGTCGCCCTTGCGCTGCGGCACGGTCACCGGTGTGATCTCGCTGTTGAACAGGCCGGTTTCCTGGGCACGAGCAGCACGTTGGTGCGATTCGGCTGCGAACGCGTCCTGACGGTCACGGGAGACCTCATGGTCGGCCGCATACCGCTCCGTGCCGAGGCCCATTGCCACGTCGTCGAAACTGCAGTGGAGACCGTCACGCATCATCGAATCGACAACCGAGTTGTCACCCATGCGGTATCCGGCCCGGGCAGCGGGGAGGGGGTTCAGAGCGTTGGGCATGACGACCATGATGCCTGATGGGACGATGACAATGTCGGCTTCACCGGATTGGATCATCTGGTCGGCCAGGTGAATGGCATTCATGCCCGAGAGGCACACCTTGTTGATCGTCGAGGCTGGAACGCTCATGGGTATTCCCGCCGCCACCGCTGCTTGACGGGCAGTTATCTGGCCGGTTCCGGCCTGGAGAACGTGCCCCATGAAGACGTAGTCGATGGCTTCGGGTGCAACGCCCGCCCGTTCAAGGGCGGCCTTGATGGCGAAGCCACCCAGATCAGTTGCTGAAAACGACGAGAACCCACCCGCGAGCTTGCCAATTGGCGTGCGCGCGCCGGAGAGGATGACGGAACCGGCCATGATCATTCCTTTCGGGACTGGTTCGCCGGAGTGTAGGGACCGCGGGGCGACTTGGGCCAACTACGACCCGGGCCAACCATGAGGTCATCTGTCCGGGTGGGTCTTTGGTTGCCGGGCCTGACGCCGAGTAGCTTCCGCGCCATGCGCGAGATCCTCGAAGCGATTCAGTCGGGAGCGACGGGCGATGACATCGCTGCGCTCGAAATCCCAGAGAGCTACCGGGCAGCCGTGGTGCTGGCCGAAGAGCAGGAAATGTTTGCCGGTATGGATTCGGCGGACAAGGACCCGCGGCGCTCACTGCATGTAACCGAGGTGGCCACCCCGGAGTTGGCGCCCGACGAGGTCGTGATCGCGGTGATGGCTTCGTCGATCAATTTCAACACTGTGTGGACGTCGATCTTCGAACCGCTTCCCACGTTCAATTTCCTCAAGCGTCTCGGCAAGGAAAGCGTCTGGGGTGCTCGCCACGACCAGCCGTTTCACGTGGTGGGTTCCGATGCATCGGGTGTGGTGCTCAAGACCGGATCCGCGGTGCGCAACTGGAAGCCGGGCGACCGGGTGACGGTTCACTGCAACTACGTGGACGACCAGGATGCCTCATCCCACGATGATTCGATGCTCGCTGCCAATCAGAGGATCTGGGGTTTCGAGACCAACTACGGCGGCCTTGCGGATCTGTCCATCGTCAAGGCGAACCAACTCATGCCCAAGCCCACGCACCTTTCGTGGGAAGAAGCTGCGGTCAACGCGCTCTGCAACTCGACGAGTTACCGCATGCTGGTGAGTGCTCACGCCGGCAATATGACCCAGGGTGATGCGGTGCTGATCTGGGGAGCCACCGGAGGCCTGGGTGGCTACGCGGTTCAGTACGCACTCAACGGTGGCGGAACTCCGGTGGGTGTGGTGTCGTCGGCGCAGAAGGGCGAGATTTTGCGGGCGATGGGCTGCGAGGCGGTGATCGACCGCAGGGAGAAGAACTACCGGTTCTGGGCCGATGAGTTCCACCAGGATGAGGCCGAATGGCGTCGTCTGGGCAAGGACATACGAGGGCTCATCGGTCGGGATCCCGACATCGTGTTTGAGCACCCCGGTCGCCAGACGTTCGGGGCGTCGGTGTTTGTTGCAGCGCGCGGTGGAACGATCGTCACGTGTGCCGCCACCAGCGGATACATGATCGAGTACGACAATCGGCACCTCTGGATGAAGCTCAAGAAGATCATCAGTTCGCACTTTGCCAACTACCGTGAGGCGTGGGCCGCCAATCAGTTGATCTGCGAAGGCAAGATCCACCCGATCCTCTCGGCTGTATACCCGCTCGACCAGGTCGGCGAGGCCGCATACCAGGTTCATCGCAACCTTCACGAGGGCAAGATCGGCGTGCTCTGTCTGGCACCGGGCGAAGGCCTGGGGATCGACGACCCTGACTTCCGTGAACAGGTAGGCGAGGACAAGATCACGCTGTTCCGTCGTTACGGCGCTTGACTCAAGGTCGATTTTGGCCGACACATCTTTGTAACGCCGGTAGATTGCGTTCATGAGTCCACTTCAGGCGCGTAATCCCTACGAAAACGAAGATGCCGAGCTTGCGGTTTCGGGTCAGATCGAGCCTCTTCTCACCGAGATCGACCATGTTGCAATTGCGGTCAACGATCTTGGAGCGGCAATCGACTTCTACCGTGAGACCTTCGGTGCGCTTGTCGAACACCGCGAGGTCGTCGAGCGCGACGGCGTCGAAGAGGCACTGCTCCGCGTGGCCGAGAGCTATATCCAGCTACTGACACCAACACGTGATGATTCGCCGGTGGCCAAGTATCTGGAGAAGAAGGGTGAAGGCCTCCACCACGTGGGCTATCGGGTCAGCGACTGCGCCGTTGCGCTGAAGGCGGTTATCGATCAGGGTCACAGGGTCATCGACGAGGAACCCAGGCCCGGATCCCGAGGCACCACCGTTGCCTTTGTACACCCCAAGACCTCATTCGGAACGTTGATTGAACTGGTGGAGGAGTAATGGCCAAGGGGGCGCGCATTCTTCTGAAGACCGCCAAGACCCGGGCGGAGCGCTTGGCCGAGGGAAAGGCCTTGCGGGATCGCACCCCACGCTCCTCGCATTCGCGCTGGTCACCCTCGAAGGACCGGGTTGATCCGATCGAGTTGCTGGAGCGTTCGAACTCGACGCGAATTCAAGAACTCGTCCCGATCCGCTACGGCCGGATGCTTGCATCACCCTTTCCGTACCTGCGCGGAAGCCCTCTGGTCATGGCTTCGGATCTGGCCACCACGCCCACCACCGGGATCGAGTTGCAGATCTGCGGCGATGCGCACCTGTTGAATTTTGGACTGTTCGCATCGCCAGAACGAAAGCTGGTATTTGACCTCAACGATTTTGATGAGACCACCCCCGGTCCGTGGGAATGGGACGTGAAGCGGTTGGCCGTGAGCATCGTCGTGGGTGGCCGTGAGCGCGGATTCAGTGAGGAGCAGTGCGCTGAAGCAGCCCACGCTGCTGTTGGGTCGTATCGGGAACACATTCATGAACTGGCGACCATGGGCAACCTCGATGTCTGGTATTCGAAGGTTGACGCTGAGGAGATCCTCGGCGGTCTTGAGGAATTTGCGAGGCCTGTAGCCGAAAAGGTGATTCGCAAGGCCAAGCGCAAAACCAGCGCTGGTGCACTTCCCAAGATGACCAAGGTCGTCGACGGCCGTCGCCGAATTGTGGACAACCCACCTCTGGTCGAACATGTGTCGGGCAGTCTTGGAAGTGGCGGAACGGCAAACCTCGAAGAAGGGGTCGTTCTCTTCGACAAGTACTTGGCCACGCTGCCCGAGGACCGTCGCCGCCTGATCGAGCGGTATCGGTACGCCGATTCGGCCCGCAAGGTGGTTGGTGTGGGGAGCGTGGGAACTCGCTGCTCGGTGATCCTGCTGCTTGGGACGGACGGTGATGACCCGCTTTTTCTCCAGGTAAAAGAAGCTCAGGAATCGGTTATCGAGCCTTATTGGAAACGCAGCGTGTACAAGAACCATGCCGAGCGTGTGGTGGTTGGCCAACATCTGATGCAGGCCGCGGCGGATATCTTCCTCGGATGGACGAGTGACGCCCATGGTCACGACTTCTACTTCCGACAGTTGCGTGACATGAAGGGATCCTTCGAGGTGGAGTCCATGAGTCCCAAGGGTTTGGCGCTTTACTCAGAACTGTGTGGATGGACGCTCGCCAGGGCGCATGCCCGTTCGGGTGATGTGGTGGGCCTGTCTGGATACCTAGGGCCAGGCACGGTATTCGACGAAGCCGTGGTGGAGTTTGCGGTTGCGTATGCGGATCAGAACGAGCGTGACTACGAGCGCCTCTGCAAGGCAGTTGCGAAGGGCCGTGTGGCAGCAGAGACGGGAATATGACGGCCGGAATCTGACGGCCGGAATCTGACGGCTGGGATCAGCCGGTTATCGTCGGCGCCATGGGTGATTTGATCGACGGAAATGTGGAAACTGGCTTTGAAGGGGTCCGGCGTGCGTTTGCCGAGAACTTCGAACTGCACGGCGAGGTGGGCGCAGCGGTGTCGGTTTGGGCGGGCGGAAGGCCAGTGGTGGACCTGTGGGGCGGGGTGGCCGATGTGGCGACGCAGAAGCCATGGACCCGCGACACAGCGGTGTTGTTCTTTTCGGCCACCAAGGGCCTCAGTTCCGCATGTGTCCACCTGCTCGTGGAACGTGGCCTGATCGATCTCGACTCACCTGTTGCCGCTTACTGGCCCGAGTTCGGCCGCGGGGGAAAGGACGCGATCACGGTTCGGTGGTTGCTCAGCCACCGGGCCGGTCTGGCTCGTATCGATGGTGACCTCACGCTTGAAGAGTCCCTTTCGTGGGATCCGGTGGTCGAGGCACTGGCCGCACAGTCACCCAACTGGGAGCCGGGAACCGCCCACGGCTATCACATGCGTTCCTTCGGCTGGCTGGTCGGAGAACTGGTTCGTCGTGTGGATGGCCGCACTATTGGGCAGTTCCTGCGTGACGAGATCGTTGGGCCTCATGGCTTGGATCTTTGGTTGGGTCTTCCCGCTGACCTCGAAGACCGTGTTGCAACCCTCATCCCCCCGGACGCGAGCTTCCATGAGCTGATCGAATCTCTCCCAGCCGACATGTTGCTGCCAAATGTCATGACCGGTCCTTCAGGTCATTTTCACTACGACGAGATGTGGAACACCCGGGCGATCCACGAAATTGAGTTGCCATCTTCCAATGGGATTGGAACCGCCCGTTCGCTTGCGGAGTTCTACTCGCTGTTGCTGGAGGGCGCTGGCAACAAGCGTCTGTTATTGCCCAAGACAATCGAGGCTGCCGCAACCGAGCACTCGTCGGGAACCGATCAGGTCATGATGGTCGAAACACGTTTTGGTCTCGGGTTCATGCTGGGAAAGTCCATCAGCCCAGCGTGCCCGGCGTGGGTATTCGGCCACCCCGGAGCTGGTGGATCGTTGGCATTCGTAGACCTCGCAGCGGGAATCAGTTTTGCGTACGTGATGAACGACCTTCGCTTCGACCTGAGTGGCGACCCGCGCAGCGATGCGCTCATCCGCTCAACCTATGAGGCCCTTGCTGCATGAGGTGAGATGCGGTTGGCGCAGAAGTCAAAGCGCAGAAGCCGATGTGAAAAGCGTGTCTATTCGGTAGGTGCGCGCCGGAACTTTAGCGAAATAGGTAATTTTTCCTAGACAGATTGTGCCATTCGTCATACCTTCACCGTGAGGCTTTTGTCACGGTCCGTGGTTGTCCACGGTTCTCAGTGTTTGGGGCCTTGTACAAAGCGGGATCAGCCAAACGCGGAGGAAGAATGCGGGCACAAAAGAGTACTTGGGATGAGGGCAGGCGTATTCGGTTGAGCAGGGCAAGGATTGCAGCCCTGCTGACAGCGTTTGTCATGGCTGTCACGGTCTTGTCAGGGCCCTCTGCGGCATCAGCGTGGTGGTGGAAGCCGAAAGAGTTGCCCGTGAAGTACAACTTCGGCGATGCGCTGGTTGCCGGGGTCGTGAACGGCGGACAGGCCTCGCCGCCCGGTGCGAACGATTGGAACTGCAAGCCGACAGCCAAACACCCGAGGCCGGTTGTGTTGGTCCATGCCACGATGGTGACGATGGGGATCAACTGGAATGCACTGTCCCCACTGCTCAAGAACGACGGCTACTGCGTGTTTGCCCTCAACTACGGCGGTGAGCCCCTCTTGGGCCTCCTTGCTGCCTATGGCCCGCTTGAGGCGTCTGCTGTGCAGGTGAGTGGGTTTGTCGACCAGGTACTGGTCGCCACTGGCGCCGCCAAGGTTGACATTGTGGGTCACTCTCAGGGCGGCACGATGCCTCGGTACTACATCAACAATCTGGGTGGCGCCGCCAAGGTTGCCAACATGGTCGGCCTCGCTCCACCCAACAACGGCACCGACTTCCATGGGATGACTTCGCTTATGGCGCAGTTCCCGGAATGGGCCAATCTCATCAACAGCATGTGTGGTGCGTGTGGTGATCAGATGGCCGGTTCAGATTTCATCAACGCGCTGAACGCTGCCGGAGGAACGAATCCCGCCGTCAATTACACGGTCATCACAACCAAGTACGACGAGATCGTGACACCGTATACGTCCGCCTTCCTTCCGCCGGCACCGAACGTCAAAAACATCACTGTTCAAGATGTTTGCTGGCTCGACTACAGCGAGCACTTGGCAATTGCTTATGACCATGTCGCACTGCGACTGGTGATGAACGCCTTGGATCCGTCAACTGCCCAGCGGCCAATGTGTTGGTATGTCGCTCCCATCTTCGGGGGCTGAGTTTCAAGGGCTGAATATGGCCGGGTGGTAGCCCGGGTCATCAAGTGCCCCTCTGTCCGCCTTGGAGTGCGATATCAACCAAGGCGGACAGAGGGGCGCTTGTGTGATTACGCTCCGGTTGATGAACACGAGGTGAGTCTCGTGTAGACGGCGTCTGAACGGGGGTTGGAATGCCGAGTCTCTCCGATATGGCTTCATCGGGTCCGGTGGTGTTGGTCGATGCCGGGGTGTTGCATGACATCGCCGAAGCACTTGACGGCACATGGAAGCCCGATCAGATTTCCGATCTTGGGCGCAGAGAGGAACTCGTCGCTGCGGCCCGGCTCCGCCTTTATGCGGACCGGGACCGATCAGGCTGGATGCTTCTGACCACTCACGCGCCTCGCGAAGAGGTACTCGCCAACGGTGAGCACACCTGGTCCGTCGGCTTCGTCGGCGCGATAGACGACCTCGACGACGCACCTGCAGAGGCGGATCTGGTCGCACTCGAGACGATCCTCGTGTCCGAGGGGGTGGTTCGGGAGAACGCCCACCTTCTTGCCTGCGCCTATCTGAGTGAGTTCGTGCGGATCGTGGTCACGAATGACGAACGGCCGTACCACCGCAGCCGGGCTGAGGATCTTCCAGAGCATCTGCAGTTCATGAGTGCCGGTGAGGCCGTCGAGAAACTGCAGATTGCACCCGGCGAGAAGCCGCCCATTTTGCCCCCGGGCTTGGAGGCCGTTGATTCCGCCAGCGCATGGTGGGTGCCTTGACCCCTTGCCGGTGCCGTGACCGGCGAACTTCATCCAGGTTGTGTGGGATCCATCAAGGGATCGATCTCGCGCGCACCCGCTCACTTTGATCAACATTTATGTGACGAGGTTGTGTCAATCGGTAACACAACTGTAATGTAAGCGTCGCAATCACGACCCAAAGGTCGTCAGGCGAAACCTTCGCCACATTGTCGAGCAGAGGACGGTCTACCGATGACCTCTACGCAATACATCAATCAGCAACAAGACAAACCGCAGCGAGCACTGCCTGGCCATGTCGGGCATCTCCGCTCGGAGTTCGCACTACTGGTGGTTCTCGCAATTATCGCCGTGGCTGTTCTAGTGGCTGTGGGTGTCGGCGTGGCACTTGCCTCACCGACCGGAGTCTCAGACAGCAAGACTCCAGACGGTCGCGCCGAGTCATCCACGGGTGAGGCATCGTCGACCACCACGACCGACGGCACCTTCGACCCGGATGCAACGAGCATTTTCAACCCGCTCGAATCCACACCCGGAATCGCTGATGGCCAATCTGCAATACCGACGAGTGTGCCACCGGCCCAGGTGTCGACTCCGACGGCACCTCCAACCACGACACCTCCAACCACGACACCACCAACCACCGCCGCACCACCAACAACGCCGGCTCCCGTGGCAACACCCGGAGCGCCGGGTCTTCCGCCGGATTCTTACTGGGATGCCATGGCGAGGTGCGAAACCGGTGGGAATTGGCAGATGACGGGGCCTCGATTCAGTGGTGGCGTGGGCTTTGCCAACACCACGTGGAAGGCATACGGCGGGCTCGAGTTCGCACCCAATGCCGGTGCCGCAACGCGCAATCAGCAGATTGTCGTCGCCAATCGTGTCGCCACTCAGGGATACGGTGCTGTCCGTGCGGTCGGCTATTCGGCATGGGGTTGCACATCTCACGTCGGGTACCCCTGAGCTCTCGTCGTAGGGCCTTGGTGTGTCGCAGACTTCGTGGGGTTCGGCGCTGCTCACTACAGTGAAACCGTTATGTCGGATCATCCCATGAAGCAGCGTCTCGAAGAACTGGCGGAGCGTAAAGAACAGGCGTTGCATGCCGGTTCGGAGCGATCCGTCGAGCGGCAACACTCCAAGGGCAAGATGCTTGCCCGCGAGCGCATCGATGAACTGCTCGATCCGGGTTCGTTTCATGAACTCGACATGCTCACCCGACAGCGTGCCCTTGATTCCAAACTGAAGGACGACCGGCCCTACACCGACGGTGTGGTCACCGGTTGGGGCACGGTCGACGGGCGCAAGGTCTTCGTGTTTGCACAGGACTTCACGGTCTTTGGCGGCGCCTTGGGAGAGGTCTTCGCCGAGAAGATCCACAAGGTGATGGACCTGGCGCTTTCCGTGGGCGCACCGATGATCGGCCTCAATGACGGCGCCGGGGCTCGCATTCAAGAGGGCGCGGTGTCTCTGGCTTCATACGGCGGAATATTCCACCGCAATGTGCTCGCATCCGGCGTTACTCCCCAGATCAGTGTGATCATGGGGCCGTGTGCTGGCGGTGCGGTCTACAGCCCGGCGATGACCGACTTCATATTCATGGTCGACCAGACGTCGCACATGTTCATCACCGGTCCCGATGTGGTCAAGACGGTCACAGGCGAAGAGGTCACACTCGAAGAACTCGGCGGCGCCAAGAGCCACGCGTCGAAGTCCGGAGTGGCCACGTTCGTCTCACCTGACGAGAAGTCCTGCCTGGAAGACGTCCGGTATCTGCTTTCGTTCCTGCCCTCGAACAACCTCGAGGCGCCACCGTGGTTTGCGCCCGGCGATGATCCGCAGCGGTTGTGTCCGGAGTTGTCCAACATCATGCCCGACAGCCCCAACCAGCCGTACGACATGGTCAAGGTCATCGAGGAGGTCGTCGACGACGGTGACTTCTTCGAGTATTTCCCACGTTGGGCGGGCAGCATCGTGTGCGGCTTCGCCCGTCTCGACGGACATCCCGTGGGCATCGTCGGAAACCAGCCCATGCATCTCGCCGGCGTCCTCGACATCGAATCCGCCGAGAAGGCAGCGCGCTTCGTGCGTTTCTGCGACGCGTTCAACATTCCGCTTGTTACCTTCGTCGACGTTCCCGGATTCCTCCCGGGTGTCGATCAGGAGTACGGCGGCATCATCCGCCACGGTGCCAAACTCCTCTACGCATACTGCGAAGCGACCGTGCCACGAATCCAGATCATCACCCGTAAGGCCTACGGCGGCGCGTACGTGGTCATGAACTCCAAGTCGATTGGCGCGGACCTGGCCTTTGCGTGGCCGTCGGCAGAACTCGCTGTGATGGGTCCCCAGGGAGCCGTCGAGATTCTCTACCGGCGTGAACTCCAAGAGGCGGATGACCCGGCCGCCAAGCGCACCGAACTGGTCGATGCCTACACCGAGAAGTTCGCCAATCCCTATGTGGCCGCCGAGCGGGGCTTTGTAGATGATGTGATCGATCCGGCTGAGACCCGAATCAAGCTGATCGCCGGTCTCGAGGTGCTGCGGTCCAAGCGCGAGGAACTTCCCAAGCGCAAGCACGGAAACATGCCCCTCTAGGTTGCGGACGGGACAGGAACGCAATGATCGTCGCAACCCAACGACCATCGGATGACGATGACCTCTGAGGTGACAGGGTCAGTCGACAAGCCCGGGTCCACCCGGGTATCGGTCTCGCGGATTCAGCCCACCCCTGAACCCGAGGAACTAGCGGCGATCATCGCCGCGGTGGAGATGACCTGGCCAAGGCCGGTTGTTGCCAACCCACACCAGGAGATTCCGCGCTGGCGATTCTCTGGAAGATGGTGGTCCAAGCCGCTCCCGGTGCGTCGCGACCGTCCTTGAACACTGACGGCTCCGCCAAGTGGACCGCGTGGTCGGGAGCGCGTGGGTATCTCAGCGAAGCATGGGGGTACTACCGCAGCGAAATCCTCGTGGCGGTGTCGGCTACGGCTGCCGTGCGAATTTCCACAGCGCTGATTGCAGTCGTGCTGACCGAAGTGGTTCTCACGTCGACGAGCATCGCTTTGATGACTATCAAGAGTTTGGGATACGGAAAAAGCGGAATTTTTTCTCTGATGACATTGACCAGTTTGGTCGTGGCGTCCTTTGGTCATCACCTCCTTGTGGGAGTCCTCGAGCGCGTTGTTGCTGCCGATCGTTTCGGTCATGGTGGACCTCGGATCCGGACCACCCTCGCGGAACTTCCCTGGGTGAGACTGCTTTGCGCCGATGTGATTTTGACCGTGGTCGGTGTTGCTCTGGTGCTGGTGTTTGTTGTTCCCTACGTCATCGTGGCGCCGTTTCTAGTCTGCGTGATGCCGCTCCTGTCGATGCGCCACGAGAATCTGAGGTCAGTTTGGCGGGCAAGCTTCCGACTGGTTCGAGGTTCTTGGAAGCCGGTGGCGTTTGCCCTGCTCATAGGCAAGTTCGCCGAGTTCGTGCTCATGCAGAGTGGGACCCTGATCCTGGGGCTCCTCTTCGACCATCATGCTCTCGAGACAATTCTCCACGGCTTGGGTGCGATTGTCATTGTCCCATTTGGCGCTTTGATTCCCGTTGTCATCACCTTCGACCTGCTCAAAGCTCATAACGAGGTTCCCGCTACCCGCTACTGAATTGGCGCGTGAGCACAATGACGATGTGACCAAGGGATGAGACCCTTCGTAGCGCGCAGGTCATCGTCCTGCTGGCGAGATACCCGTCGACGAGGCCCAGAAGTTCGCCTGGCGTTCGTCACATTTGAGTTGTGGCGATCTCGATCCTGTCCTGTCGCCATTCTCGTGCCATGTCGAGGGCGTTATCGGCTTGGTCAAGAATTTCGTCGGTGGAGAGTCCGTGTGCGGGGTAGCACGCAATTCCTGCCCACATCGTGAGACCAGGTGCGACCGCTGCCATCTTGCGACGAATGCGCTCGACGGTCCAGATTGCTCCGTTTTCCGTGGTGTCTTCCAGGACCAGTGCATAACCGCCGTCAAGTAGGCGACATGCCGTATCGGCTTGGCGGATCGTCGTCTTGATGCTCTCGGTGACGTATGTGGGATCTGCCGGGTGGGGTAGGCCGGCCTCGAGATCCTCAATCACCTCTATCAGAACGACCCCGACCGGTTTGAGGTTTCGACGAGCGGCCGAGATTCGCGCCTCGAGTGCAACCGTGAAATATCCCTCGCTGAACAATCCGGTTGCATTGTCGGTAAGGGCGTCTATCTCGGTACCACGTCGTACAGCCGTCAGTTGGATGCGTGAGGCAAGCTTTTCCTCCGCGTCCGCGCGTGAACGGGACTCGTGGTCGGCAATTCCCTCGAGCTCGGTGACCCGCCCTATCAACTCATCGATAGTTCCAGTGGCTCGACGTAAGCGCCGCACCATGAGAAAGGCGAGCATCCCGGCTACAAGCGCGAAGATGCCGGACGCCACCGCGAGGGCATGAGTGTGGAGCGCAACAGCGGCAATGCCGAAGCCGACGCCGAGAACTCCGACACCGAGTCCGACCACAGCTCGGACGTCCACCCGATCCATGTTCTCCAGATCGGATAGAACCGGCCCGATTCAAGGATGCCGCTGGGAATTTGAGTCGCGACAGCAGGTTACGAGCGGCGGGCTTCTTCTACGATGTCGACAATCTCACCCATGATCCGCCCCAACTCGAAATCCTTTGGTGTGTAGACCGCTGCAACGCCGGATCTGACGAGCTGATCGCGATCCTCCAACGGGATGATCCCACCGACGATCAATGGAGCCTCGACGCCGGCAGCCTCCAGTTGACGGAGAATCTCGGGCACCAGTTCGAGGTGGCTACCCGACAGAATCGATAGCCCGATCAGGTCGACATCTTCGTCGCGCGCGGTGGTGATGATCTGTTCCGGTGTGAGACGGATTCCCTGGTAGATGACCTCCATGCCGGCGTCGCGGGCCGCAACCGCGATCTGCTCGGCACCGTTGGAGTGGCCATCGAGGCCTGGTTTGGCAACAAGTATCCGTGGCGGTCCACCTTCGAGCGCCCTGACCCGTTCTGCAACATCGTGAAGAGAATTGAACATGGCTGTTGTCCCAAGGGCCGGCCCAACGCCGGTGGGTGCACGGTACTCGCCGAAAACCTCCCGTAGAACCCCGGCCCATTCACCGGTCGTTCCGCCCGCGTGCGCCAGTTCGATTGTGGCGCCCATGATGTTGTCGCTGCCGGTTGCGGCATGGTGGAGACCCTCCAGCGCGCGCTTGACCGCTGTATCGTCGCGCTTGGCCCGCCAAGCTCGGACATCGCTGATCATCTGGGTCTGGACCGACGGATCGACTTTCAGAATCTGCTCGCCATAACTCAGCGGTGACGGAGCCGTTTCGGTGTGGGTGTTCACTCCGACGACGATCTGATCACCGGATTCGATGGCACGGGTTCGCTCGGTGTTCGACGCCACAAGGCGCGCCTTGAGGTCTTCGATGGCGGCAAACGCGCCGCCGAGTGTCAGAACCTCGTCCAACTCAGAACGTGCGGCCTCCACCAACTCGCCGGTCCGGGCTTCTACGACGCGAGAGCCGTCGAAGATGTCGTCGTAGCACAGCAGGTCGGTCTCGAAGGCAAGCACCTGTTGCATTCGCAGCGACCACTGCTGATCCCACGGCCGGGGCAGGCCGAGAGCCTCGTTCCACGCGGGCAGTTGTACCGAACGGGCGCGTGCGCTCTTGGAGAGGGTCACACCCATCATCTCAAGCACGATTCGCTGGATGTTGTTCTCTGGCTGTGCCTCCGTGAGCCCGAGCGAATTGACTTGAACTCCGTAGCGGAAGCGTCTGGCCTTGGGGTCGCTCACCCCGTAACGCTCTCGGGTGATCTCATCCCACAGATGAGTGAATGCCCGCATCTTGCAGATTTCTTCGATGAAACGGATACCCGAGTTGACGAAGAACGAGATGGAAGCAACAACCGAGTCGAACCGGTCTTCGCGGACCTGACCCGATGCCTTCACGGCGTCGAGTACGTCGATGGCCGTGGCGAGGCTGTAGGCGATCTCCTGCACCGGGGTGGCCCCGGCCTCTTGCAGGTGGTAGCTGCACACGTTCATGGGGTTCCAACGAGGAATGTGCTCGGAGCAGAAGGCGATCATGTCCACGATCAGTCGCAGCGACGGCCCCGGCGGGAAGATGTAGGTGCCTCGACTCAGGTATTCCTTGACGATGTCGTTCTGAGTCGTGCCTCGCAGCAGTGTGGTGTCGATGCCCTCACTCTGGGCATGGGCAACGTAGAGCCCGAGCATCCACGCTGCGGGCGCGTTGATGGTCATCGAGGTGTTCATCTCCGCGATGGGGATCCCCGCCAGGAGTTGCTCCATGTGGCCCAGGTGCACCACTGGAACGCCCACCTTGCCAACCTCACCCCGGGCGTTGGGGTCATCGGGGTCATAACCGGTCTGCGTGGGTAGGTCGAACGCTATGGACAGGCCGGTCTGGCCCTTGGCGATATTTGTCCGGTACAGCTCGTTCGAGGCGGCCGCGGTGGAATGACCCGAATAGGTGCGCATCAGCCAAGGCGTGTCGCGATCGTGTGTGACCGGCTCCATACCCATATCGTCGCCCGATTTACCCGCTCGTGTCATGTTCGCGGCGCGAGTTTCACGAAGTTGTTTCAAGAGGCCCAGGGGTCGACATCTGTAGCCACCGCTTCGGCAAGTCGTTCGAGGTAGTCCTCGCGTGGGAGGTCTGTCGCTCCCAGCGAGATCAGGTGAGGTGTGGTCCATTGCACGTCGAGCAGCTTGGAGCCCGCGTCGCCAAGGAGTTTGACGAGTGCGACAAGAGCGACCTTTGATGCGTCGGTCTCGACGTGGAACATCGATTCGCCAGCGAAGAAGCCACCGATCGAGATGCCGTAGAGACCACCTGCAAGCTTCCCCTCGGGCGTGAACGCCTCCACGCTGTGCGCCCAACCGAGTTCATGGAGCCGTTGGTATGCATGTCGTATAGCGGGTGAAATCCAAGCACCGTGTCTTAGCGGGTTTGCACAAGCACCGATGACTTCATCGAACGCGGTGTCGAACCGAATCTCGAAACGCCTGAGCGATCGGCGTAGTGACCGGCTGACGCGGAACCCTTCGAGCGGGAAGATCCCTCGGGGATCCGGAGACCACCACCCAACCGCGTCGTGACCGGGTCCGGGCATTGGGAATAGGCCTGCCAAGTACGCGCTGATGATTGTCTCGGGTTCGAGGTCGGCTCCGACCCCGACGAGGCCCCCATCATCTTCGAGTGGTTCCGTGGCGTAAGGCCACGGCTCGATGTGGAGAGCGGTGGGCACCAGCCTCAGCGGCTGTAGTCGTAGAAACCCGATCCGGATTTCCGGCCGAGTTGGCCGGCGGTGACCATGCGGCGCAGCAGTGGCATGGCTGCATAGTTGGGATCCCGGAACTCGTTGTAGAGAGCATCGAGAATTGCGAGTGAGGTGTCGAGACCGACGAGGTCGAGCAGGGCGAGTGGCCCCATAGGGAAGTTACACCCGCCTTTCATCGCGGTATCGATGTCGTCACGGTTGGCGGTTCCGGCCTCGAGAAGCCGGACGGCATTGTTGAGATAGGGGAATAACAGGGCGTTGACGATGAACCCGGCCCTGTCCTTCACCTCCACGGGGGTCTTGCCGCATGTCTCGGCGAACTCTCGTACAGCGGCCATCGTCTCGTCCGAGGTGGTCAGTGTCCGCACCAATTCCACAAGACTCATCATCGGCGCCGGGTTGAAGAAATGGACCCCGCACACCCGATCGGGACGGTGGGTCTCCATTGCCATCTCGATAACCGGCAGCGTTGACGTGTTTGTGGCAAGGATCGTCTCGTCTCCGCAGATGTGGTTGAGTTCTTTGAAGAGTTCCTTCTTGGTGTCGAGGTCTTCGACGATCGACTCGATGACCAGATCACACTCGGCCAGGTCGTGCAGGTTGCCGGTGGCTGTGACCCGTGCGAGTGTCGCATCACACTCGGCCTGTTCAAGTCGACCCTTTTCGACCTGACGATTGAGAGACTTCTCCATTGCCGCCACGGTTGCTTCAGCCGTGTGGAGTTGGCGTGAACGCAGCACCACCTCGTGGCCGCTGCGGGCCGCCACTTCGGCGATTCCTGAGCCCATGATTCCTGATCCGACGATGCCGACACGCTTGATTGACATCGCAACAAGCTACCGATCGGTAGGTTCGTCCGGCCAATGGCACCGGTCGCCATGCGGAGGGTCGTTGTAGCCTCGTGATGATGCCCGTTGAGACGTCATTGTCTGAAGCGTCGCCGTCTGGTGCGGCCCAGGTGAATGCAGATCGCCAGTTCCCCTCGCGGGTTGTCAGCCGTCTGCGTCGGTGTCGGCAGCAGTTGCTGGCGGCAGCATCCGGCGATTTGCTCGATCTGAACCTGACCGGGTCACCCGCGAAGGTGGAGGCTGCTATCGGTAATCCGCCGTCGGGTCACTACGACATGGCAATTGGCGTGGCGGCCCTGGTGGGCGTGAGTGATGTCTCTAGGTTCCTTGGAGGTGTCGCGACTCTCCTGCGGAGCGACGGTGTCCTCTGGCTTGTCGAACCCGCATACCAACCAGGACTGGGTGCAGCGCTGACGACGACCATGTGGTCGCGTCATCCGGCACTACGCGACCTTCATGTCGGGCGTAACCTGATAACTGTCATCCGCAGTCTCGACTTCACGATCACGGATATCGAAAGGTTGACCATGCCCACATCAGTGCGACCGCTCCGAACGTTCCTGTCGATCCGGGCCGAGAGGTTCGGGCGATGACCGGCATTCTGGCCCTCGTGGGTGGCGGTGAGTGGTCTGACGGATGCGATTTTGATGCGCAACTTCTCTCTGCGAGCGACGCTGGAGAAGTTGCGGTCTTGCCGACAGCCTCGGCTTTTGAGCGCCCCGAACTGTTGTTGGAGCGGGCAACGAATTGGTTCACCGGGCTCGGGGCATCCGTGCGCGAGGTGCCCGTCTACACAAGACGTGACGCGCTTGTCGCCGAGAACATATCGGCGGTTCGCAACGCCCGGTTCATCTACATGGCGGGCGGCTCACCGATGCATCTCCGGGCCGTGTTGAAGGACACCCCGCTCTATGAAGCGATGGTCGAGGCGTACGACAACGGTGCCGTTCTGGCTGGATCGGCCGCAGGTGCCGACGTGCTGTGCGACCCCATGGTCGACACTCGTGGTGGTGCGCTCACGGTCGGTCTGGGGTTGGTGCCCGGCGTGGCCGTGATCCCTCGTTACGACACGTGGTCCCAAGAGAAGATCCGCCGAACGGTGACCCTCACGCGTCCGGGTCAGATCCTGGTCGGTGTACCCGAAGCGACGGCGCTCATCCGTGACCCCGATGGCACGTGGCGTTCAGCGGGTCGTGGGGAGGTCACGGTCTACGTGGACGGGCAGGTCGGCACCTTGGCCGATCTCAGCCTCCGACGCTGACCAGGTCCACCACGAAGTAGAGGGTCTCATCCGGGGCGATGTCGGGTGGGCTTCCCTGCTTCCCGTAGCCCATGTCCGGCGGAATCACCAGCAGGCGCTGGCCACCCGGCTTCATCCCTGGGATGCCCTGGGTCCAACCGTCGATCACCCCGCTCAGTGGGAACGTCGCGGGCTCACCACGTTTCCATGATGAGTCGAAGATCTTACCGGTGGAGCATGAGACGCCGATGTAGCTGACCGTCACCGTTGCTCCGTCGGGAACAGCATCGCCGCTGCCTTCCTTCAGATCCTTGACGATCAGTTCTGTTGGCGGTGGTCCCACCTCTACGGGCACCTCGGGGGCACCTTCGGGCAGGGTGTCGGCGAAAGCCACGCAGGGTTTGCCGGCGGCCGACTCAACGCTTGCAGGCTGATCTGTCGACTGGCCAGTCTGTTGATCCGCGGTAGCCACGGTCGTCGTGGTCGATGACCCCGCCGTCTCGACCTTCCCGTCCTTGTCACGTCCGAGCCAGGCAAAGAGCAACCCTGCCAGCACCACAACGCCGACGACTCCCGCAATCGTCCCTACTCGCCGTTTGTTCTCGGCCTTCTTCTGTTCGACCTGCGCCGCTTCGATGCGGGCCTGACGCCCCGCCTTCTGCCTCTGCCGTTTTTCAGTACCCATTAGGAACGGAAGCTACCAACTGGCGAGGGTCGCTGGGAATCATCCACCGGTGACGCCGATTGGGGCACCCTTCGTAACGGCGATCGAGTCGATCGTTATGAGCTTGGTGGGCTGACCCATTGCGTTGCCCGACTCGTCGATGGCAAGCACAGTGTCGTCACCTTCGACCACGAAACCGAACTGGGTGAGTTCCTGAGGAAGGCTGGTTGCGCTTTCGTAAGTTGCTACGACGAAAGCAGCGGCGAAGTCGGTGCTCGTTTCCGAAACGGGTGCCATCGCCACCGATCCGAACATGAATGCCTGGCCACCGGCCGGGGCCTCTGAGGGCAACGTGTAGCCGGGGCTCTCAGTGCCTTCCGAGCTTTCGATTGCAGCTCGAACGGCGAAGGCCATCCTCGGCATGATTCCCGAAATCGGTTGGCCGTCGTAGAAGTGGTAGCGGCTGAGCACGATGAAGTTGTTGGCAGCCTGCGGCGCCTGATGAGGGTTGATGTTCATGACCAGGTCTCCCACGCTGGTGGTGATTCTGGCCGTGTAGAAGAAGTCTGGCTCTATACACATGGGAGGAGGGCCGGCAAAGGTGGTTGTGCGAGGAGAAGAGCCGTCTTCGGCGGGACATGGGGTCTCGCCAGTCAGAGATGCGCCGGGCGCAACACCGGGGATCGTCACTCCGGGCTGAAGAGATGTGGTGGTCGTGAATTGTGAGGTCTGTGTCGAGGCGCCGTCCGTCCCCCGGCGGCTGGTCGTGGTCCCGGCGAATCCGGCCATCATCGATGCCAGCACCACTGCGCCAACTATTGCGATGACAATTTTCTGGCCCCTCTTGGGATCGTTGGGGCGTCCGCCGCTGCGCCGATGAGTGCCGGAGTTGCCATGTGTTCCTGTGGTGCGCGCCATTGCGGGTGACGCTACTTGTTTGTCGTGGGATGGTCACCGCAACCGCCCACGATTACCCTGCGTTCCGTGGCTCTTCTGGTTCAGAAATTCGGTGGCACGTCGGTGGCCGATCCCGAACGTATGCGGGCGGTGGCCGACCACGTCCGGCGCTGCATCCGCCATGGTGACCAGGTCGTGGTGGTCATCAGCGCCATGGGCAAGGAGACCGACGAACTGCTGCGTCTGGCCGGCGATGTTTCTGACACCCGCCCCGGTCGGGAGATGGACATGCTCATCACCGCCGGAGAGCGCAAGGCGATGGCGCTCTTGGCAATGGCACTCCATGATCTCGGCATCGAGGCCGACTCGTTCACCGGTAGCCAAGCCGGATTTGTCACAGACACCACCCACACCAACGCGAAGATTCTCGAGATCCGTCCCGACCGAATCCTGGCGTCGCTCGATGCCGGGCATGTGCCCGTGGTCGGCGGGGCACAGGGAATGGCCGATGAAACCCGTGACGTGACTTTCCTCGGGCGTGGCGGTTCTGACACCACCGCCGTTGCGTTGGCGCTTTTTAATGATGCGGCGACCACCGAGATCTACACCGATGTCTCGGGCGTGTTCACGAGCGATCCCAGGGTCGTGACAAACGCCCGAAAGATGGAACGTATTTCCTTCGACGAGTTGCTTGAGATGACCGCAAACGGTTGTCCGAAACCGGCCATGCGGTCGGTCGAGTTTGCAAGAAACCACGATGTCGTGCTGCACGTGCGGTCGGCATTCACCTGGGAGTGGGGCACCCTCGTCTGCAAGGAGGACGACGACATGGAACAGGCGATCATCTCGGCTGTAACTCACGATGTGGATGAAGCCAAGGTCACCATCATCGGGGTACCTGACCATCCAGGCATCGCAGCAAAGTTGTTTCGGGCATTGGCCGATCACGAGGTGAACGTGGACATGATCGTTCAGAACGTCTCGGAGCGCGGCGTCACCGACATCTCGTTCACGGTTCCAAAGCGTGAGCTCGAGGCGGCCGAGCAAGTCTGTGGCGCGCAGGCGTCGGCTATCGGCGCTGCCGGGGTGAAGGTGGACCCCGACATTGCTCGCGTCAGCGTCATCGGTGCTGGGATGAAGTCCCATCCCGGCGTTGCCGCAACTGTCTTCGAGACCCTCGCCGACAACGAGATCAACATCGAGATGATCTCCACGTCAGCGATCCGTGTGAGCTGTGTGGTCGATGAGAATCTGGTCGAGAAGGCTGTTCAACTTCTTCACGACGCATTCGATCTCTCCAAGGGTCCGCAACTGGTGGATTGACCGTTGTTGGACTCGGATAACACCTGTGGCTAACGGTACGCTGTGGTCCATGCGTATCGGAATCGTCGGTGCAACCGGCCAGGTCGGCGGCGTCATGCGCTCGATACTCATCGAGCGCCAGTTTCCCGTCGAAGAACTTCGTCTCTTCGCGTCTAACCGATCTGCCGGAAGAAAACTTCCGTGGGGTGATGGGGAGATAGAGGTCGAAGACGCGGCAACGGCCGACTACAGCGGCCTGGATGTCGTGTTGTTTTCGGCAGGCGGGCAGACCTCGAAGGATTTGGCCGAGCGGGTGGCCGCTGCGGGTGCCGTCGTCATAGACAATTCGTCTGCATGGCGTATGGACCCTGATGTTCCACTGGTTGTGCCAGAGGTGAATGCCCACGCTCTCGACAGCATTCCGAAGAACATCGTTGCCAATCCGAACTGCACGACCATGGTGGCCATGCCGGTTCTGAAGCCGCTTCACCGGGTTGCCGGGTTGAGGACCCTCGTGGTGTCCACATTCCAGGCCGTGTCAGGTGCCGGCCTTGCCGGTACGGATGAACTGGACGAGCAGATCCGTAAGGTGGGTGATGCTGCACCGGCCCTGGCCATGTCGGGTAAGGCCGTTGATTTTCCAGATCCCCACAAGTTCCCGGCACCCATTGCGTTCAACGTGATTCCGCTTGCCGGAGCCATGGTCGACGACGGACTCGGTGAGACGGACGAAGAGCAGAAGCTCCGCAACGAGAGCCGCAAGATTCTCGAACTCCCCGAACTCGAGGTCTCGGCCACGTGTGTCCGCGTCCCGGTGTTCACCGGGCACTCACTCTCCATCAATGCTGGGTTTGCCGAAGAGATCACACCGCAAGAGGCGCGAGCAGCGCTGGTGAAGGCGAAGGGCGTCGAACTGACAGACCTTCCCACACCGCTGAAGGCTGCTGGAGCCGACCCGACCTATGTCGGCCGCATCCGTCGGGATCCAACTGTCGAGCACGGCCTCAGCATGTTCATTGCCGGAGACAACCTCCGCAAGGGTGCAGCCCTCAACGCCGTTCAGATTGCTGAAGCGCTACTGGAACGTCGCGGCTGAACGTCGCGGCTATGACACAACGCGGCCCGGCATCTCGCCGGTGTCTGGCCTGCTCGGGTGCAGGTCTCTTGGTCGGGGTGGCGGGATTTGAACCCACGACCTCTTCGTCCCGAACGAAGCGCGCTACCAAGCTGCGCCACACCCCGTAGAGGCGCCGACTCTAACCGATCTCCTCGTAGTACGAGTAACCGTCAACCAGTTTGCGGACGGCCCGTGACATCCTGAACGCATCGGCGGGTTTGACCAACCAACCGTCGGCGTCGGCCCGCCTGGCAAGGAATGCGTCTGCTGCACGGTCCAGCAGCAGCATGACGGCAGTTATGGGGATTCGGTTGATCGATTCTGCATGGCGGACCTCCATGCACGTCGCGAACCCGCCCATGTTTCCGATCTGCATGTCGAGAATCACGAGGTCCGGTTCCTCGTCGATTACGACGGGAACCACGTCCTTGCCGGAGCGCACACGTAGAACCCTGGTTTCGTCGTCTGCCAGTGCGTCATCGACCTGGTGGAACAACGAATCGGAGTCTGTGCCCAGGAGAATTGTGGTCACGCCAGCGAGGCTAGTTCGTTGTGCGTGGGTGATCCCAACGGGCCGCAACCGAATTGAAATGTGAAAGTAGAGGCCCCCGGAGGCGCCCGTTGGCTACCATCTGGCTGATTCCACATCGCACGGGTTGTCGGGGGAGACGACCATCGGGGAGGGAAGAATGCTTGAGATCGTGATAGAGACAACCGACCGTTTCACCCTGTGTCGCCCCGCCGGTGAACTCGATGCCTACACCGTGACCTTCTTCCGTGAAGCGCTGGCTGAACTTATAGCGGTTGAACTACTGCTCATCGACCTGTCGGAGGTCCCGTTCATGGACTCCGCTGGCCTGGGAGCGCTGATCCATGGCATTCGCCGCACCCGTGAGTCGGGTGGTGAAGTAACGGTCGCGTGCGGCCGCCCCACCTTGACCCGTTTATTGCACACGACGGGTTTTGACCGGATTGTGCATGTGGCTGACACCGTCGACGATGCGGCGGCGGCACTGTTGCACCCGCCAAGTGATCGGGACTGATGAAAGACTCGGGCTGACGCAAGATCAGGATTGTTGGGCTACCGCCGGGGTCGGGTCTGAAGTGGCCGACCGTTCTAGTTCTTGCCCGACGGTGGAAACAGGTGGCGGGAAATCTCGGCGAGACCGTCGAGGTCGTGCACGTCGCTGCGTAGGAACGGAACCCGCAGTACCGGTGCGGGTGAAACCCGCTCGGCCAATCCGGCCAGGTGTGCTTCTTCGTTGGCGGCCACGGTGAGAAAGTCCGCGAGGTTGGCGTAGAGGCCTCCCAAGTCGGTTCCAGCAAGGGTCTTGGCCCGTTCTCGCACCGTGTCGGGCGCGGCGTCCGAGAACTGCGGGTGCATCCTGTTGAGGATCAGCGCTCGCACGGGAATATCGGCTTCGTGAAGTTTGCTGGCGAAATAGGAAGCTTCCTCGACCACGTCACGACGAGGTGCGGCGACCAAGACGAATGCGGTCTTCTCGCCGGTGAGCAGGCCGACCACGTGCGCCGCCCGATCGCGGAAGCCCCGTTCCATCCCGTCGAACGCCGTGAAGAAGGCGATTGCGTCGTGCACCACTTCGCCGCCGACGACCTTGGAGATCGTCCGCAGAAATGCCTGAGCGGCAACGTTCACCGCTTTGACGATGCCTCGGGTGGGGCTCATGAGTATGCGGTAGAGACGGTGGTCGAGGAATCTGGTGAGGCGTTTTGGGGCTTCGAGGAAGTCGAGGGCGTTGCGCGTCGGCGGCGTGTCGACCACGATCAGGTCGTAGTCGCCCTCTTCGTGCAGTTCGTAGAGCTTCTCCATCGCCATGTATTCCTGGGTTCCCGACAGCGCCCCCGAGATGTTCTTGTAGAAGCGGTTGTCGAGGATGTTCCGAGCCTGATCGGGATCTGTGGCGTGTTTGACCACGAGGGCGTCGAACGTGCTCTTTGTGTCGAGCATCAGCGCCCACAGTTCGCCTGGCCAGTCTCCGGGCACTCGGCTGGCCGTGTTGGTGAGGCCCTCGATGCCCATGGCGTTGGCCAGACGTTTGGCGGGATCGATGGTGACGACCACGGTCTTGAGGCCCATGCGAGCACCTTCGAGGGCGACGACCGCTGCGATGGTGGTCTTGCCCACACCACCGGAACCGGTACACACGATGATTCGGTTGGCGGATATGACATCTCGCAGATCGGCTTCGGGCTTCTCGCGGAGTCGTGTCCGTTTGTCGGTTGCGGCGGAAGCGTTCACAGTTCGACCAAACCTTCGATGCCTGTCTTCATTGCCGCCGCCAGCTCGTCGACGTGTTCGGGGCCCAAGTCGGCACTGAACATGAACGGAAGGTGGATCTGTGGAAGGGGCAGCATCTCGGCGAGGCGGTCTACCTGCTCTGCCTGTAGGTCCATCCGGTGGGTGCGGAACTTGGCAGCGTCACGCAGGGACTCCGACTCACCGGTGTGTAGGAATGCCCCGGCCACCTCTGCTGCCTTCTTCGGGTCCGTGGTCAGACCGTCGATGGGCGGGTAGAGGCCGTTCACCACCACCGGCCCCAGGCTGACGCCGACCTCGTCTTCCAGACTGAATGCGGTCTCTACCAGTTCATTGACCGGGGTCTCTTCTGGAAGGGTTACCAGCATCACCTGACACCGAGACGGATCGGTGAGCATTTCCAGCACGTCACGTGCTTGGGTGTTGATGGGCCCCACCCGCACGGCGTCCATCAGGCCTCGGGCTGAACGCAGGAACGTAATCGCGTGTCCGGCGGCCGGAGCATCCAACACCACCAGATCAGATCGTCCGTCTCGCTGGAGTTGTTTGACCTTGCCCAGGATGAGTATGTCCTTGATGCCGGGAGCTGCCGTGGCGACCATGTCGAGGGCACCACTCATGGCGAGGCGCTTCGAGATGCGGTTCATTCCGTGGTCTTCGAGGTACTCGAGTAGTGCGTTGTCGGGGGTGAGGGTGCGGGCACGAACGTCCGATGCTCCATCGGGACCACCGCCGGGAGACAACGTGCCCTCGTCGTATTCCAGCGAGGGTTGGCCGAACATTGCAGACAGCCCGCTCTTGCCTTCAACCTCGACTATGAGGGTGGACAGACCGCACAGCGCGGCACACCGGGCCAGGGCGGCACTGACGGTGGTCTTGCCCACGCCTCCCTTCCCGGCCACGATGAGCACACGAGATGCTGCGAAGAACTGCGCAGGATCCACAACTGTCCCCTCGGAGGCTCCGGATGCGACTGAAGCGCAGACTATCCATCCCGGTCCGACTTCTCATGATTACGGCCGTGCTCTCGACATTCCTCGGCCTGGCTTCACCCTACGCGAACGCCCAAGATTCGGCTCCGCAGGCGGATGATGACATCGTCGTCGGGTCGTTCATCGACGTGATCAAGGTGAACGGACTGCTCGACCCGATCATGGTGGACTTCATCGAGAGGTCGGTCGGCCAGGCCAATGCGACCGGGGCCAATGCCCTTGTGTTGCAGGTCGACACCGGCGGTGCGGTTGTGTCCGATACCCGCATCACCGAACTCGTTGACGTGATTGCTTCATCCCAGGTGCCCGTTGACATCTGGATAGGGCCGAGTGGCGCAGAGATGAGCGGAGCAGCCGCGCAACTTGTCGGCGTTGCCCACGATGTGGGAATGGCGCCTGGTACCCGTGTGGGAAACGCCGGGTTCTTCAACAACGCCAACTTGGATCAGGCGAGGCTCGAGCCGATCCGTGACCGGTCGATCGGATTCGAAGAAGCCCGTGAGCTCGGAGTGACCACGCTCGATACCCCGACCATCGGCGACCTGGTCGTTCAGCTTCCCGGTGTCACCACGGTGGAGGTGACAAAAGATGGTGAGACCCGCCTCGAACCCGTCACCCAGGCGCGCTTTGGACAGTTGTCGTTCGTCTCGCAGTTCATGCACGCGGTGGCAAGCCCTGCTGTGACGTATCTTTTGCTGATAATCGGACTAGGCCTGATTGTCTTCGAATTGTTTACAGCCGGCGTGAACGTAGCGGGTGTGGTGAATGCGGACTCGTTCGTTCTGTCGTGGTTCGGCCTTGCCACGCTGCCCACGAACTGGTGGGGGATAGCGCTGATCTTTGTTTCGATGGCGGCGTTCGCCGTCGACGTTCAGACCGGTGTGCCACGGCTCTGGACCGTCGTGGGCGCCGTCACCTTCATTGCGGGCTCGCTGACGCTCTACGACGGCGTGGAATTGTCGGTGGTGTCGCTCATCGTGGGAATAGTGGGCATCCTTCTGGCTTTCCTGTTGGGCATGCCTTCGATGGTCCGGTCGCGGTTCTCTACGCCGGCTCTCGGACGTGGATGGCTCATGGGAGAGGCGGGGCGCGCCACCACGCCGATCGACCCGACGGGGGTGGTTCAGTTGCGCGGTGCACTGTGGCGTGCATTCACGGATGAGGAGCACCCCATCGACGAACTGGAGCGCGTTCGGGTCTGCGGTGTCGAAGGCTTGGTCGTCAAAGTCGAATTGGACACAGGAACTGCTCGCGGGAACTAGCAGAAATTTGAAATAATTTCTCTTGTTTCTCTCAAATGAGTGTCATAGATTTTCGGCGATTTCTGGGGGTTCGAAGTTGAGTGCTCAGCACGTTGAAGAAACATGGCAGTTGCAGGCGGCATGCAGGGGACCACACGCGGACGTGTTTTTCCCTCCTTCCCAGTTCGAGCGCAAGGAAGACAAACTCGAGCGCGAGGAGCGGGCAAAGGCGATTTGCGCCGAGTGTCCGGTGCAGAAGGAATGTCTCGAATATGCCTTGGCAATCCGTGAGCAACACGGAATATGGGGCGGGTTGAACGAGGTCGAGCGCAAGCAATTGATCGCCACACACGCTGGCTGATCTGCGCTCCCTCACGGTGCCCGTTCGGGGGGACGGGCACCGGACCCGCGCCCGGGTTTTCGTGCGGCTCATGAGCATGGGCGACCGGTAGAATGACTTCTTATGCTGCTCGCGATCTTCGTGATTCTGATTGTCGTTCCGATCGTCGAACTGTTCGTGATCATTCAGATGGCACACCTGATCGGCGTGCTCCCCACGATCCTTTTCCTGGTTCTGGTGAGTGTTGCGGGCGCATGGCTGGTCAAGCGTGAGGGAATTGGCGTGGTGGGGCGCGTGCGCGACCAACTTCAGAGGGGCGACATCCCTACCGACAGCCTCGTGGATGGTTTGCTCATTGTGGTTGCCGGTGCCATGTTGCTGTTTCCGGGGTTTGTCACCGACACGTTCGGCCTGCTGCTTCTGTTGCCGCCGGTACGGATTCTGGTGCGCAAGCTCACCATTGCCAGGTTCCTCGCCCGCATTGCGATGCCGGGTGCTGGCCGTGTCTACGACGTCCAGACCGTCCAGTTCGTGCAGAGCACCTACGACCCGAACCCGGATCGCGCGGCTGGGGGCGACGCTTCACGTGGTGAACTCGGAAGAGGCTGAAGGTGGAAGCCGGAATCTCCGTTGTCGATGTCGACCTGACCGGCGCAAGCGAATGACGGGCCTCGCGCGCTGATGCAGGCTGGTCTGGTTGAAACCGTGGACCCGATGGTCCGACGACTAGTGGCCCCGAACGGCGGTTTCATGACTGGCCCGGGTACCAATACCTACCTGGTGGGCCACGGCGAAGTTGCATTGATAGATCCCGGGCCCGATGACGACGTTCACCTTGAGGCGCTTGTCGAAGAGGCGGGCGGTCATTTGCGGTGGATCCTGTGCACCCACACGCACCCCGATCACTCACCCGGTGCCGCGCGCCTGGCGCAACTCACCGGCGCAGAGGTTCTCGCGCACTCGTCACGTGACGGGTTGGTGGTGGATCGTGAGGTTGCGGGAGGCGCCGTTATCGAGACGGACGAGTTCCGCTTGGAGGTGATCCATACCCCCGGTCACGCGTCGAATCACCTGTGCTTCATGCTCGCTTCAACGCGCCTGATCTTCACTGGCGACCATATCGTGGACGGTTCGACATCTGTCGTGTTGCCCCCCGATGGCGACATGGCCGACTACATCGACTCGCTGGAATTGGTTCGTGACATCGCTCCCGGCGCCATTGCCCCGGGTCACGGTGGCCTGATCGACGAGCCCGAGGGTGTGGTGGAGCATTACATCTCGCACCGGAAGAACCGTGAGCGCCAGATCGTGAATTTCCTTGCCGACAGCGGGATGGCCAAGGTGGACGACATCGTCGCGGACCTCTACAGCGATGTGCCCGTAATACTTCATCCCATGGCCCGACAGTCGGTGTTCGCGCACATGCTCAAACTTCTGTCGGATGGGGTTGTTTCGGGTGAGTCGATAGAAGACGGATGGACGTTGTTGTGAGCGATGCACTGACTGTTGATGCACTGACATTTGATGTACGAACGGTCGACACAACGGAAGCGATGGATGAGTTGCACGCCGTTGCGGTGGTTGCTGTTGGCGGAAGCATCGGAGTCCGAATTCTGGCGCGTTTGGCGGACGCGCCGGATGTCGGGCGAATTGTCGAAATAGACCCGCTCACAGCGGCGGCCCCGGACCTGGGTGAGGCTTTAGCGACACTGGACGTGCTGGTGCTCCTGGATTTCACCGACGGTGCTGATCTCGACGGAGTTGGGAGATCGGCCTTCGACCCGGAAACGACGCGGCACCTCATCGAAACGGCGCGCAATGC
>CAYQFM010000004.1:0-27489 GCA_964416735.1 uncultured Iamiaceae bacterium
GAGCGCACCCCTGATAAGGGTGAGGTCGTTGGTTCGATTCCAACTAGCCCCACAGAACACGCCCGAGAACCTTTGATGAGAGCAGGAGTACGCACCTCAGATGAAGATGATCCGCAAGGCGTTTTGGGCCGTCGGGATCGGCGGGTTGATTGCTGCGATTCTGCGTCTACGGGGAGCGGGAGGAACACCGCCCCAGCAGGGCGGATGGCGGGAGTTGTCGGGTCCGGAACTGACGTGACTCCGTGGTGATCTGAGAATGCGCTTTGCCGTAATCGGGCTTGGGGCGGTTGGTGCCCGAACGGCACGCCAGTTGCTCTCGACGCCAGGTGTTGATCATGTCGTCGTGCGTGAACATCAGAGAAAGCGCCGGGACCTGGTGGTGAGGTCGTTGGGCGAGCGGGCTTTGGTGGACAACGATTCCTACAGTCAACCCTTGGATGCTGATGTGGCAATCCTTGCTGGACCTACCGGTACCCATGTGGACCAAGCCCGGTCGCACTTGAGCCGTGGAATACCGGTCGTCTCGGTTGCGGACTCGATGACGGATGTTCGTGGCCTCTTGGAACTCGACTCCGAGGCGTCCCGTAACGACGTGCCGCTGATTGTCGGAGCGGGTTTTTCGCCGGGGCTCACCTGTGTGTTGGCGATGCACGCTGCCGCAAGGGTTGATGCTGTGGATGAGATCCATGTAGCCAAGGTCGGTACGGGGGGTCCGGCGTGTGCACGTCAACATCACAGGGCACTCGGCCGCATGGCTCTCGACTGGCGAGACGGAGAATGGGTGCAGCGGGCACCGGGGTCCGGACGTGAGTTGTGTTGGTTCCCGGATCCGATCGGAGCTCGGGATTGTTACCGAGCTTCGCTCGCCGACTCATTACTGCTGCAACCAGCATTCCCAGATGTGCAGAGAGTGACGGCACGTATGGCTGCAACCAGACGTGACAGGCTCACAGCACGTCTGCCAATGCTTTGGCCGACGGACTCAGAAGGGGGACCCGGCGCGATCCGGGTGGAAGTGCGCGGTCGCAGAGGGACAGTTCGAGAAACAATCGTCCTCGGTGTCATGGACAGGGCGGCGGTAGCTTCGGCTGCGGTTGCATCATTGGCGGCGATTTGGGCTTGTGAACATCGGCTCAGGAGGAACGGAGCGGCTGGTTTGGCTCAGATGGTCGAGTCGATTCCGTTTCTGGCTGAGCTGTCCAAACGCGGAATCAAGGCGGCTGCATTCGAAGGACACGCTGCCAGAACAGGCCTCGGTCGATAATTACAACCATGTAATTCACTCAAGGTGGTTGATATTCCTCTAAAGTCAGACTGAGTAACAGACGAACTAGCGGGGGGCTGTTCGTGTGAGGTTGTTCGTGTGGCCAAGGGGGATCGATGAGTGATGGGGATTCAGACCAACAGGATCTGACAAAGCTGATTGAGGACAATCTGCCATTGGTCAGGCACATCGTCTTTCAGGTTGCAGTGCACTTCCCGCGCCATGTCGACCGCGATGAACTGGCCAGAGCTGGTGCGCTCGGGCTCGTAGAGGCTGCGCGGCGGTACGACGAGAGCCGGGGTGTTCCATTCGACCGGTTTGCCGCTCAACGGATCCGGGGTGCCATCCTTGACGCTGTCAGGGCGGCCGATTGGGCACCGAGGTCGGTAAGGACTCTTGCCAGGCGCCTCGAGACGGTGGAACAACAACTTGCTGCGGAATTGGGCCGGGTTCCTGTCGCAACAGAAATGGCAGCCGCACTGGACATCACCCCCAAGGAACTTGATCGTCTGAGGGATCGCCTCTTCCGATCGGTCGTCTTGGCACTGGAACACGAGGTGCATGACGACACCGAGGAGAACCTGACGCTGGTCGATGTCCTTTGTGACCGGTCGGCTGTTCAGCCGGTCGAGGAGCTCGAGAAACGCGAGCTCCATGCATATTTGCGTGACGCCGTTGATCTGCTTCCGGAACGCCAGCGTCTCGTGATCGTTGGGTACTTCCTGGAAGGCCGTACATCTCAGGAACTCGCTCGGTTCCTTGGGGTGACCGAGTCACGGATCTCTCAATTGAGGTCGGAGGCGCTGACCATGCTGCGTGACGGCATCGAAGCCCAGTACTCGACCAAGCAGGAACCCACAGACGCACCGCTCGGTCGTGTGGCTCGTCGCAAGGCCGGTTACGCCGAGGCGATTGCCGAGGCAAGCGAGTGGCGATCACGTTTAGGAACAGGGCGCAGCCCGATCCGGTCTTAGTCCGAGACGTTTACCTCGAAATAGGTCCGCTCCTGGTCGAACTGGGTGATCTGACCCAACACGTTCACCTGCCATTCACCGGCGATGGATAGCTCGGTTCCCTGGTAAATGAAGTGGCCATTGCCACCGCGGAGGGCCTTGCGCTCTATTGGGCCGATTCCATTCTGCGGCAATAGGAACTCGATCTGGGCGTCGGTTACGTTGCGGTCTGGCCGTCCAGATGGGTCGTAGTACTGAATGTGAATGGTGTTGTAACCAACCCGACTTGGATTGATGTTCATCGTCACCTTGCCCCCGCGTGATAGATCCGCCCATTCGTTGAATATCTGAGGTCCGGTCTGTCTTGGTGGTTGTGGGGCATCAATGGCAACCAGTGCGGAGGTGATGGCAAGTGCCATGACGAGACCAATTGCCTCGAGGCGCACGATGCTGATCATCCGTTTCCACGCTGCTCCATCGTCAACGCTGTCTGCATAATGCGGTTCTTCGTCGAGCCGCACTTTGTCAACCTGTTCTCCGCCATCATTACTGCCTTCAGCAGACAACCCTCGGTCTTCGGGTATCGGAGCGGGCTTCAGGATGGCAGGAACAAGTTTGAAACGGTTGTATGCGGCGAGCAGGCACACCACCACCACAACGGCCACCTTGATACCCAGAACCCTTCCGTACGTGGACGAGGTGAGTGCCGAAGGTCCAGACAGTTGGGTCGAAGCAAGGACGGCACCGCTCACGGTGAGTGCCAACAGCGAGATGGCAGCAACGGTCGAAAACCGTTTGATGATGCGGGCCATGCCCGTTGTCGATGTACCGGTCCTCAACGTGTCGGTACCCGCGGTGTCTGACGCCTCACCACTGCGACTCCGCTGTCTAATCGTCAGGATCGCGGCAATACCGACCAAACCCCCAAGCCAGATGGCAGCGGTAGTCACATGAATTGCATTGCCGATGATGGCGACGCTCTGGTTGGAGGCCGTATAGCTGTGGCCACTGAGGGAGAACGACGCGGTCACCATGAGTGCCCCGTAGAAGCTCAGAGTCTGGGCCACCACCAGGCGGTTTGTATCTGTGGACAGGTATACCAGGGCGAGACCGACGAGAAGGACAGCCGTAGCCCACCCGAGTCCGTCACCCAGCACGTCTCGCATGACCGAAATGTTGCCTGCACCCGCCAGACCTCGCCCGCTGAGCAACGCTGTTTCCATGAATACGGTTCCGACCGCTCCGAAAGCTGCGACGAGCGATCCGATTCGTACCGGTGGAGCCAGCTTCCAGCGGTCAGAGCGCTGGTCATGGATGAATGCCAGGAAAGCTGCCAATCCGGCAGAAAGCAGAGCACCGATATAGGTGATGAATCTGAACACTCCGGCTGCGATGTGGAGTGATTTGTTTGCGGTCTTCTGGCGGTCGAGCACAGTGGTGTCGTTGATCGAGCCGCCCGTTGTCTCGTCAGCACCGGTGTCTGTGCCAACAGTGAAGAGGATCGCACCGGTGACCGGCTGCCCATCCTGGGATGCCACCCTGTAGTTGGCGACATAGGTTCCGGGGCCCAGACCGTCGATGAGGCCCACGCGGACGATGTCTTCCGTTACACCGTGGCCCGATTTGCCTTCATCTACCGGATCACCTTTCTCATCCACCACAGTGAGGCCGCCAAAGCTCAGCGATACCTTTTCGTTGAATCGGATGAAGACCTCGTCGGGTGCTTCTCGCACGGTTGCGCCGTTGGCCGGACTCGACGATATGACCTCGGCTCGAGCAGACGCCGCTGTCTGGGTGCACATGACGAAGGTCATAGACAGCGCCGCAATCAATGTGATGGCCGCCATCAGGCGAATGACGTCGCGTTTCACGGTCACGTATCGCTGAGCCGTCATGACGTGGGAGATCATGATCTAAGAAGGCCCAGGAGTTCTTCGTGGATCCTCGAGTTGCTGGCGACGGCTGAGTAATTACCAGAGGGGTCGGACAGCACCTGCTCATTTCCCAGGATGTCCGTGAATCGGCCACCGGCTTCCGAAATGATCACGGGCATTGGAGCGATGTCCCAGATCGAGACACTCGGGTCGACCATTGCTTCGACCATTCCTGTGGCTACGAGCATGAACCCGTAGGCATCGCCCCATGTCCGCAGCGTGGGCCCAGCCGATTGCAACATCGCAAGCGTCGTCGTTTTCCATTCTTCGAAGCCCGATGAACAGATCCAACTAGTGGCAAGCGCCGCCGTGTTGTTCACATGAACCTGCTCCCCGTTCAGATGACATCCGAGGCCTCGTCCCGCCCACAGCGTCTGACCGAGGGCGGGGAGGTTGATCACGCCGATGGCAGCACCGAACTCATCATGGCACGCGACAAGGTTCGAGAAGAGCGGTACTCCGTGGATGAACGCCTTTGTTCCGTCAATCGGATCGATGATCCATGTGCGACCACTCGATCCCGTGTGGTCGTCCGATTCCTCGCCGATGACGGCGTCGTCCGGATAACGAGCGGTGAGTTCATGACGGATGTACTTCTCGGCGGTCTTGTCGGCTGGTGTCACCGGTGTGCCGTCGTGTTTTTCGGTGACCTTGACGTTCTTGGAATTGAACCAGTGAAGGGTGAGTTCGCCTGCCCCACGCGCCATGTCGATGGCATCTTGCAGCATCTGGGGGTCGGCTGGGTTCATCGATCGGGTATTCACTGATCGTCACAGGTCAGGGAGGCGAAGGTCCAGGTTGGACCCGGTGACTCCTCCGTCGACGGCGAGTACCGCTCCAGTTATGAAGCTTGCAGCGGGAGATGCCAGAAACAGGGCAGCGGATGCGATGTCATCGGGATCTCCCAAGCGGCGCATCGGGGTCTTCTCGATCATTTCAGACATGACGGACTCGTCACCGAGGACGAACTCGAGAGCCGATGTGCTGGTCGAACCCGCTTCTATTGCGTTGACACGGATCCTGGGTGCCAGGTCCTGTGCCATCTGGCGAGTCAGATGTGTGAGCGCAGCCTTGGCTGTGCCATAGGCGGTGTATCCACGGGCTGCCGTACGTGAGAGCGATGAGGTGATGTTGACCACCGAGCCTCCGTCACCCGTCAACATATGAGGCGTCGCCATCCTTGTGAGAGCCAGTGCCGTGGTGACATTGAAATGGATGGCTTCCTCGAAGAACGCCTCCGTGGTGTCCATGAGGGAGTTGGGAAAGGTGCCCCCGACGTTGTTGATCACTATGTCGAGGCGACCGAACCCGGACACGGTCTGGTCAACCGCCGTTTGGAGAGTGTCCAGATCGGCGGCGTCGCCGACCACGACAATTGCCCTTTGGCCTACCGCCTCGATCTCGCGGGCAACCTCGTCGAGTTGACCACGGCTCCGTGCCACGACAGTGACATCGGCGCCGGCCCGCGCAAGCATCGTTGCACAGGCTCGTCCGATTCCTCGTCCCCCACCGGTGACCACGGCGGTCCTTCCCGGTACGAGAAAACGATCAAGGGACATCAATGAACGGTATCAACCGGTGAATCATGTGCCCAAACTGGTGTTCGTGAGAATTGTCTTTCTTGCCGATAATCGGTTGGCTAGTGTGGAGCAACTGTCTGGGCGGCAGGGGGTTGACCATTTTCGCATCTCTGACCGGGTGTTCCCGGTCGGGGAGTGCGGGGCGTTGTTGAAGATTTCGCACTCCGGTTCCGATCAAATCCGTTCCGATCAAGTCCTTTGACGCCGACCATGTGGTGATGGTGAGAACCCGGACATGTCGCATGACGACAACGTGGAGACGTGCAGTTCGAGAACACGCTTGTGGCGTGTGATCCTCACCGCTGCCCTGATCTGGGTTTCCGTCGTTGTGGCAGTGACGCCGGCGGTTGCCGGGGAGAAGGGAACCCGGGAACAACGGGACGAGGTGCGTGGGCAGAAGGCTGCAGCGGCCTCGCAGATCGACGCCATGACCGCCGAGGATGCGCAACTGAGAGACGCCTTGGGCGTTCTCGAACAGGATGTGCGGGGTCAGCAGGCGTTGGTCTCGGATGCGCAACGTGGAGCAGAGACAGCCGCTGAGGAAGCGGAGGCTGCGGCGGAAGCGGCTGCTGCCAAGAAGGCCGAGGTCGAGAAGACCCGATCGCGGTTGGCACTCATGGCGGTTGATTCGTATATGAATCCACCCAACGAGGGCTTCATGGACCAATTCCAAGCTTCGGACGCACAGCAGGCCGCGGAGAAGAAGGCGCTGTTCGAGACGAAGGTCGGTCATGTGACCGATGTGATCGAACAACTTCGGGAGGCCGAGCACCAGTTGGCAGAGGCGAGTGGCAGAGCACGAAACCTCCGGGAACAGGCCGAGATACGCCGGCAAGAAGCGGAGACCCAACTGGCAGAACTCCGTTCATCGCAGGAGCGCCAGCAGAAACTGGTCACTGAAGCCGAAGCAAGACTGGAGGCGAAGCTTGCCGAAGCGGCGGCTCTGGAGTCATACGATGTGGAGTTGTCGGCCAAGTTGATGGCGGAGCAGGAAGCGCTGAGTGTTGCATTGCGAGCGGCGCCCGTGGCACCGGTCCAGGTCGTGGTTGCGCCACCCGCTCCAACAACGTCACCGGAGTCCGGGCCGGGCTCGGGTGTTACAACCACAACCGGTGTGGGCACGACCACCACCACTCCAACTGTGTCACCGGATCCGGTGGTACCACCGCTCGCATCGGTTCCCCTTGCAACAGTTGGTGGGATCACAGTCAACGCTTCGATCGCCGGAAAGCTTGGGCAGTTGCTCGATGCGGCCAGGGCGGACGGAGTGATCCTGGGCGGGGGTGGGTACAGGGATCCGAGCCGCCAGATCCAACTGCGGCGCCAGAACTGCGGAACCAGCGACTACGCGATTTATCAGATGTCTCCGTCGGCCTGTTCGCCTCCCACGGCGCGGCCGGGGACTTCGAATCACGAGCGGGGCCTCGCTATCGACTTCACCTACAACGGCGGTTCGATGAGTACGAGATCGAATCCGGGATACCAGTGGCTGGCGGCAAATGCAGCCAGGTACGGCTTCTACAACCTTCCCAGTGAGCCCTGGCACTGGTCAGTGGACGGGCACTGAGAGACGGAAACCGACCAGCTCAGAAGGTTTGACTGAAAATCGAGCCGCTTGGTGTCGCTGTCGGCTCCGGCGGTGTTGCGACCGGCTCCGATGTCGTGACCGGCTCTGGTGCCGCGGCCGATTCAGGTGACGGAGTGGTGTTTCGGTTGGTGTCCGTGCCATTGGTGTCCGTACCAGCGACGACGGCAGCCTCGTGGGCAGCGGTCTGTGCTTTGGCCAGCGCAGCAGCAGATTGTGTGAAGTAGATAGCGGCAACCCGGTCGACGGTGTCGGTATCGAGAATTCGGGACTTGTGTTCGTACTCGCAAATTGCCGAAACGATCTTGCAGACCTCGTTTGGCAGGTATGGCCGAAGATCGCCATCGCCTCGATGTCTGCTCACCGTTCGCAGATACTCGGGAGCTCCGGGTGTGATCGTCACTCCGTAGCGGGCGGCGGAGCGGGTCAGAACCTCGTCAAACTCGTGGTCGTCGATGCTTGGGACGAGGATTTTGTTCTGAATGCGACGGAAGAACGCCTCATCACCGAGACTCGCTGGTTCCAGGTTCGTCGAGAACACCACCTTCACGTCGAACGGGATTTCGAATCGGACGCCGTAGGACAGTGAGAGATAGTCCTTGCGACGATCGAGCGGCACGATCCAGCGGTTGAGGAGTTCCTCGGGGGTCATCGTCTGGCGGCCGAAGTCGTCGATGACGAGGATGCCGTTGTTCGCCTGCATCTGAACCGGGGCTAGGTAGATCCCGCTCGTCGGCTCGTAGGTCAGGTCCATCATGGAGGCTTGGAGTTCGCCGCCGACGACTATCGACGGTCGTCTACACAGGACCCACCTGGAGTCGAGATCTGCGGGCTGCTCAGCAAGCGGAACATGGATCACAGGGTCGAAGACCGTGATGATCTGGCTGTCCACCTCCACGGCATAGGGCACCAGAACGGGGTCTTCATGCACCCGGATCAAACGCTCTGCAAGGCTGGTCTTTCCAGTTCCAGGTGGCCCGTAGAGGAACATTGCCCCCTCGGTTAGAAGAGCTGGCCCCAACTCGTCGAGCAGACGGTCGTTGATCACGAGATCCTCGAACGCCTTGTGCATGCTCTCGAGAGACACCACCGGCCTCTGTGACTGTTGGTTGATCACCGCGACGTAGTCACGCAGACTCACCGGTGCAGCACCTGCATAACGACACAGCGTCATTCGGTCGGCTGCCTGGTCGCGACCCTGGAGTGTCAGCTCAAGGGTGTAGTCGTAACCGTCCAGGCCTAGAACCTCGATGTGGCGCAGATCCCGAAGATCTTCGATGACCTTCGACATCAATGCCACGCTTAGGTTGAGGGAGTTGGCAAGTTGCAGGGTGGATGTTCGACCCTCAAACAGGGCGCGACGGAGAACCAGGTCCTGAATCAGCGAGGATGGAACACCCAGATCTTCCAACTTGTGCGGCGCACGTAATGTCAGGGTGTCTGGCACCGGTTCTCCTCCCCAACGCGACATTCACGCACCGGCGCAACATCAACGCACTCGACAGATGGTCAATCGTCACATGAGCGACATATAGGTCATCGGCCCTATATGGGTTGGTCTTGAGGAGTTGACCCGCAGTTATCGCATCTGAAGTTGTCGAATCTGAAGTTGACGACTCTCAGCCGTTCCCGAGGGCGGCGATGGCTTCGGAAACGGTCAGGATGCGTCGAGCCTCCTCGACATGGAGATTTTCGATCAGGCGGCCGTCGACCGTGACTACTCCGCGCCCCTCGGACCGGGCTTCCTCGAAAGCCTCGATGATTCGGTGGGAACGCTCGATTGCCTCAGAACTCGGTGCAAAGACCCGATTGCAGGAGTCGAGTTGGTTGGGGTGGATGAGGGTCTTTCCATCGAATCCCATCTGACGACCCTGAACACACTCCGCCTCGAAGCCTTCTTCGTTCTTGATGTCGTTGTAGACCCCGTCGAGGATGACTTTTCCCGCAGCACGTGCTGCCATGAGGCACTTGGAGAGGCCGAACATCAGCGGGTGGCGACCGGGAACATGCTCGGCGTGAAGTTCCTTGGCCAGGTCGTTGGTGCCCATCACGAATACGGTCAACCGCTCCGAGGCAACTGCTATCGCCTCGGCGCTGAACACCGCCTCCGGTGTTTCGAGCATTGCCCAGATCATCGTGTGATCGGGTGCGCCCGCAGCCTCCAGGGCCTGTTCGATTCCGTGGACGTCGACCGGTGAGTTGACCTTGGGCACCAAGATGGCATCGGGCCCGGCCTGGGCGGCGGCCACCACATCGTCACGGTGCCACTCAGTATCGATGCTGTTCACCCGGATCGTCACTTCCCGGTGGCCGTATCCCCCTGTGGCCACGGCTTCGCAGACACGCTGCCGTGCCTCGGCCTTGGCGTCGGGTGCCACGGCATCCTCGAGGTCGAGGATCAGCGCATCCGCTGCGAGGGCCTTTGCCTTCTCGAGTGCACGTTCGTTTGCCCCCGGCATGTAGAGCACCGAACGGCGGGGACGAATTGTTTCAGTCATGGTTGCCCCATCAGAATCCGTAAGCGGCGGCCAGATCGGCATCACGCTCAGCCAACATGCGGGCAAGATTCACCATCACATGGCACTGTTTCACGGTGGCATCGTCCTGCATCTTGCCGTCGATCATCACCGCTCCGGTGCCATCACCCATCTCGTCGATGACCCGTCTGGCCCAGGCAACATCGTCGGGGGAGGGAGAGAAGACGCGTTTGGCAATATCTATCTGTACCGGATGCAGGCTCCATGCACCAACGCATCCCAGCAGGAATGCGTTCCGGAACTGGTCTTCGCAAGCGACCGTGTCCTTGATGTCGCCGAACGGACCATAAAACGGGAGGATGCCGTTCGATGCGCAAGCGTCGACCATGCGGGCCAGCGTGTAGTGCCAGAGGTCTTGTTGGAATGTTGCTCTGGGGGCCTCGATGCCGCCCGCTTCTTCGGCGGGTGGGTCTTCGCGAACCAGATACCCAGGATGACCGCCGCCGACCCGCGTGGTCTTCATCCGTCGGTCAGCAGCCAGGTCTGCCGGCCCCAGCGACAGGCCCTGCATCCGTGGGCTCGCTGCGCAGATCTCTTCGATGTTGGCCACGCCCCTGGCTGTCTCCAGCAGTGCGTGAATGAGAATCGGTTGAGAGATCCTGGCCTTGGCTTCGAGTTGGGCAAGTAGACGATCCATGTAGTGGATGTCCTCAGGCCCTTCGACCTTGGGAACCATGATGACGTCGAGCTTGTGGCCTATGGCGGGAATCAGGGTTAGGAGATCGTCGAGGATCCACGGAGAATCCAAGCTGTTCACACGGGTCCAGAACTGGGTGTCACCGAAGTCCACCTCGGCGCCGACCCTCACCAGACCCAGGCGCGCCGCTTCTTTGCGATCTGAACTGACGGCGTCTTCGAGGTTGCCCAGGAGGATGTCGACCTTGGGGGCGAGATCTGGCAGTTTTCCCACCATCTTCTCGTTGCTCGGATCGAAGAAATGGATCATCCGCGACGGTTTGAACGGAATCTCTCGAACGGGATCTGGGGCACCAAGGGCAAGAGGTCGGAAGAAGTCCTTCGGGTTTCGCACGGGTCAGCCTTCGAGATGTGCCTTCAGTGCCTGGGCGGCACCCGCGTAGACCGGATCGATCAGTTCTTTGGCCTCATCGGGGAGAATGTCGCAGGAATAGATGACAAGTGAGCCATCGCCATCTTCGAGCACGTCAATGGTCGCCACGTGGTGGTCGGGTTTCATAGCTCCGTCGATTATCGAATACTGCAGACGGCGCAGTTCGGCGTCGTTCACACCAAGGCGTTCGATGATCTCGATACCCATGGTTCCAACGGTCCGGTCCGTTCCGTCGAAGGTGCAGGACTCAACCCCGGGAAACCATGCCCCGATGCCGCCGAAGTCACTCACGACAGCCCATACGTCGTCGGCTGAGCGACTGATTCTTGTGTGATGACGGATTGTTGCCACATTTCCCCCTGGTGGATGAGCGCGCGCCCGATGTTCAGGCGTGCACATTGTAGGTAAATGCCGTATGTCAGCTGATTGCTTCTGTTGTCTCCATCGTCGATGCGGCTGCACGGCCGGCCTTACGACCCGCGAACACACAGTCGGAAAGAGACAGTCCGCTTACGTAGGACTTCGATGGGATACCCACAGCAGCGCGGCCGGCGGCGTAAAGACCCGGTATCACGCTGCCATCACTGCGCAAAACACCTTGGGTTGCCGAATCGACCTCGAGGCCACCGAGGGTGATCATCGGAGCGACGAACATGATGCTGTCGAGGTCGCATTTCACCGCGGTCCACGGGCCATGCTCCAGTGGCTTCACCAGGTCGGCGGGTTTGCCCATCTCGTCGGGCACACCGGCGCGGGCGTTGTCGTTGTATCTACCGATGGTGGCGTGAAGAGTCTGCGGATCAATTGTTAGATTCCGCGCGAGTTCGTCGATCGTCTCGGCCTTGACACGGTTGAGGTGGAGGTTGATCGGGCCGAAGACCTTTGGGAACAAGATGTTCGAATCCTTGCCGGTGGCAAGGTCGGTCAGCCGGCGACTTCGGATCGGAGTCGAATTTCGGATGTCGTTCCTGACCCGATCGCGTACCCCACCGTCGATGATCAACCAAGCCCGGCCGCCATTTGCAGCGATATGTCGAGACAAGGTTGCGGCGTACATGCCTTCGTCGCAGATCCGTTCGCCATCGATGTTGACCAGAATTCCTTCGGCGAAACTGGCCGGTGGCGTTATGAAACGGCTAGCGCCACAGATGTCCATGTAGCGGGTCGAAGCTCCGATTCCCTGAGCCCTGCTAATTCCGGAGCCGTCATCACCGAGAGTCCCAAGAGGAATGGTCCGGGCAAAGTCGGGAGCGTGTTCGTGGCGGTGCGTTCGGCTGTAGGTAAATCCACCTGTACACAACACGACGCCCCGTGCGGCGTGGATCCTCATACGCTTTCCGTACCTGGCGTCGAAACGCTCGATTGCAGCCAGTAGCGAGCGGGGAGTTCCCCGGGTGAGTACCGCTGCTCCCTTCGCTGCTTGAGCCAATGACCACCTCATGGCGGATGTCTTTGCATCGTCTGGGACCACAAGGACCTCGATCCCCGTGACCGAGCCGTCGGCGTCGGTGATGAGGTCGGTCATCCGTGTGTTGCGCATGACGTCCACTCCGGCCCGATCGACCGCAGCGGCCAAGGACTCGAACAGGTCGACCCCGGTCAGTCCGCGGCCAGCGACGCGGTGTCCCCGTGGAATGGCAGGCGTCTGAGGGTCGAAGTGCTTCTCGTTGCCGGAGAAGTACAGACCCGCGCCGTCATCGGTTGGCGCGACAGCCTTGGCCGGAAAGAAGCGGGCCGGGAACTTCACGCCATGATCTTCCAGCCAGAGTTTGTTGGCGAGGCTGTTGTCACAGAATTCACGTACGTTGGGGTTGTCGAACTCGTCGACCTCGTGGCAGAGGTAGTCGTACATTTTGTCGGCGTCGTCCTCGAAGCCGGCGTCCCGCTGCTGCTTGGTCCCGCCACCGAGGTAAATGATCCCGGCGCTCTTGGCTGTTGCTCCACCGCCATTCCAAGTATCGACGATCAGGGTTTGCGCACCACTCTCCGCTGCCTCAATGGCTGTGGTGGCACCGGCGGCGCCGAAACCGACGACCACGACATCGGTTTCGAGATCCCACTGTCCGTTCAATTCGGCCATGAGGTTGTCCTCCTACTGCCAGCGAGCGTCACTCACGCTCTCGACTACCGGACATCCCCTGTCCGTTCCCAGAGCCTTCCGCGTGGCCGATTCTTGCGCCAATCGGGCTGGGTCTGCGCGACAACCGGCTCAGAGACCGAGTTCTTCGATGGGTCCAGCGGGCCCTTCACGTACAAACCATTCGTAGCCGTAGACCTCGGTGAATGTTGCGCGTGACATGGTTATGGCGGTCGAGGTCTCCGGTACCTGGCTGGCGTGGGCTGCAATGGCTGCCCGTTTCACATCGATGGCTGCACGGATGTCCACAACCGTCGTGACCATCACCGAGGGTACGCCCACCTCGGTACCCAGTTGGGCGGGGACAGCATCTCGGGCATGACCGACGAGGTGCGTTTCGACGAAATGTAGATATTCGCGGTCGATGGTTGCCTGGTAGACGGTGTCGACACCGGTCAACTGGGCGGCCCGGGCGCCAACCCGGTGGACCTGTATGTGATCGGGATGCCCGTAGATGCCGACGGAGTCGTACGAGACAACCGCAGCGGCCCGCTCACGGTCGATTATCTGAGCCAGACGTCTGGCAGCCGCATCGACATCGGTCGCAAAGAAAGACCCGGGAGCATGGTTGGCAGGATCGCCGGGCATGCCCGAGTCGTGATAACCGAGGAATTCGACCTGGTGGACTCCCAGAAGCGCGCACGCCTTCATGGTCTCGTCTTCGCGGTGGCTGGGAAGGTGAATCCCTGACCCGTGGGCGGCAGGACGACCCAATTCACCTGAGGTCGCGAACACGACGACAACTCGCCACCCGATTGTGGTGAGGCGGGCGATGGTTCCGCCGGTGAAGATCGCCTCGTCATCCGGATGGGCGTGTACGAAGACGATGCTCGGCTGCGTTGATGAGTTCTGAATTGATGAATCTGGTTTGTCGACGCCCGACACCGTAGCGGTATCCTCGCTGGCTCTTTAGCATTGGTTTCATGACCGAGCGCGTACAGATCCGGCGCGTTTATGAGGCGCCGGACGATGATGATGGATACCGGGTTCTCGTCGACCGTTTGTGGCCACGCGGTGTGTCCAAAGACAAAGCCGACGTGGATGAATGGCTCAGAGACGTCTCACCCAGCGACGAATTGCGACACTGGTTTGGGCATGACCCCGACTTGTGGTCGGAGTTTCAACGCCGCTACCGGGTTGAACTCGAAGGCGTGGGAGCCGAGTCGATGGACCACTTGGTTGCCTTGGCAAGTGAGCAGAAGGTGACCTTGGTCTATGCAGCAAGAGACACCGAGCACAACAATGCCGTGGCAATCAAGGAACTGCTGGACGAACGCCTTGCTACAGGTTGAGGCGTCCGTAACCTGACGGGGTCTTCCACCAGCCGTCAAGCTGGGTGATGGCAACGCCGATCCCCGGTCGGAAGGTGTGTAGCAACTGGTTGCCACCGATGTAGATGGCCACGTGCTCAGAACCGGCACCACCCCAGAAGACGAGGTCACCTGGCTGGAGTTGTGCCCGTGAGATTCTGGTGGTCATCGCATACTGCGCACCGCTGTAGTGGGGGAGGCGAACGCCGGCTTGTCCGTAGGCCCACATGACCAAGCCGGAGCAGTCGAATGCACCAGGTCCGCCTGCAGCCCAGACGTAAGGTGCACCCATCTTCGACATGGCAGCGTTGATCGCAATACCGGCTGCACCCGCTGAAACCGGGGGTGGGGTTGCCGAGATAGCACCGCCGCCCGTCGACGGTCCGGGAGCATTGGCAGCCGGGTTGTTCGATGAAGT
Source organism: uncultured Iamiaceae bacterium (assembly GCA_964416735.1). Classification (GTDB taxonomy): domain Bacteria; phylum Actinomycetota; class Acidimicrobiia; order Acidimicrobiales; family Acidimicrobilacustridaceae; genus CAYQFM01. Next base: position 14,788 of record CAYQFM010000004.1, read on the forward strand.
GTTTACCCGGGCGTTCGATGTCGAAGCGGCACGAGCGGATGCCGCAGCGGCCTCGCGGGCGGCGGCTTCACGAGCGGCGGCTTCGGCTGCGGCCCGCTCAGCGGCTTCGCGGCGAGCGTTCTCTTCGGCAACCAGTTGGGCCAGTTCACCCTGAACCTTGTTGTTGAGAGCACGTTGTTCATCAGCAGCGGCCTGAGCCTGGTCTTTGGCGTTCTCGATCTCTTTGGCGTGGATGTCGGCCTGTTGGCGAGCAGCCTCAAGGTTCTTGGCGTCCGTTTCCGCAGCCTGCCGTGCGGCATTCAGCGAGTCGATGATGTCGTGACGGTTGCCCGAGGTTGCGTCGACGTAGGCACGCTTCTCGACGCCCGAACGCGGGTCGCTGGTCAGCAGTGCGTCGGCCGCACCGCCGTCGTTGCCCGATATGTAGGCGCCAACCGAGAAATCACTTAGAGCGGCACGCTTGCGTTCGAGTTCCCTGGTGGTCTCCTCGGCCTGCTTCTCGGCCTCTTCGACGCGGGTCTCGGCTTGATGCAGCTCGTACTTCGCCTTCTCGAATTGCGCACCGAGTTCCATCTGGCGGTTGTCGAGCTCATGGAGCTTCGCCGCGATCTGCTCGGCCTCCGCACGCTTGTCGCTGAGTTCGTCGGCACCACTGCGACCATTGGTCACGGGTGCGATACCCAGTAGGAGACCTAACAGAACGACCGCCGTTGCCAGAAGCATCGACCGTCTGCGGAACCCGGAAGAGATTCGGGCCTGGTCCTCTTGGATGCGCGTTACAGCACTTTGAGAATTTGGCACCGGAACAGAATGCTACGGATCGAAGACCAATTGCAATCTTTTCGCAACATTCGTGACCACATTGACCAGAATCAAGCCTAAGAGTGTGCCGGTCGTCACGAGATACGCCCCGTGAAATATCACCCGCGAGTCGTCGGTTTTCCTCATGAGGTCGTACAGTCACCGGGGTTCCGGTGGGGATGCGGCCGGAGCACACATGTATCTGGTCGTGTCGGGAGGTCGGTCAGCGAATGCTCACAATGCTGGGTCGGTTGTTGCGCAAGCACCTCCGTGCGCACCGGCGTGATCTTGTTCTGGTGGTCATCTTCCAGGCGATCCAGTCCGCTGCCACCCTGTGGCTGCCCAGTCTGAACGCGCAGATCATCGACAAGGGTGTGGTTCTCGGGGACACTGGTTACATCTGGACCCGGGGAGCGGTGATGCTCGCGGTGTCGTTGGTACAGGTGGGCTTTGCCGTGGCAGCGATCTACTTCGGCTCGAGGGCCGCCATGGGATTTGGCAGAGATGTACGCCATGACCTGTTCCACACGGTCAACAGTTTCTCCACCTATGAAGTGGGTGAGTTCGGAGCCCCGTCGCTCATCACACGTATCACCAACGACGTCCAGCAGGTCCAGATGCTGGTTCAGATGTCGGCGACAATGTTGGTCGCCGCCCCGATGATGGTCGTCGGTGGTGTGATCATGGCCTTGCGAGAGGACGTTCAACTCTCGGGTCTGTTGGTGGTGGCCGTGCCGATCATGCTGGTGGCCGTGGGTGTCGTGTTATGGCGGATGGTTCCAGCGTTCCAGATGATGCAGATCCGGATCGACAAGGTGAACGAGGTGCTTCGCGAACAGATCACCGGTATCCGAGTCATCAGGGCGTTCATACGAGAACCCGAAGAACACAACCGGTTCGCATCGGCCAACGACGACCTCACCGTCACGTCACTTCGGGCGGGACGCCTCATGGCGCTGCTGTTTCCCAGCGTCATATTGGTACTGAACGTCTCGAGTGCCGCAGCAATATGGATCGGTGGCGACCGCATAGCGGCCCAGGAAATGCAGATCGGGGCTCTGATCGCATTCCTGTCGTATCTGATCCAGATCCTGATGGCTCTACTGATGGCCACATTCATGGCGGTGCTGTTGCCAAGGGCGGCAGTTTGTGCGGATCGGATTCAAGCGGTGTTGGAAACCGAGCCGTCTGTTCACGAACCTGTTTCGGCAGTCTCTGGCGGTGTCAGCAGCGGCCATATAGAGATGCGTGACGTCGGTTTTTGCTACCCCGGCGCTGCTGAACCTGTTCTGTGCAATATCTCGTTTGGTGTTGGACCCGGTGAGACCCTGGCAATCGTGGGTGGCACCGGGGCGGGGAAGACGACGCTGCTGAATCTGGTCCCACGGCTCTTCGACGTGACCGATGGGCAGGTGCTCGTCGACGGGGTCGATGTCCGTGAGATGGACATGCAGACACTCTGGCGCGGTGTCGGATTGGTCCCCCAGAAGCCCTACTTGTTCTCAGGCACGGTGGCCACCAATCTCAGATTTGGAAACCCACATGCATCCGACGAGGAACTCTGGGAGGCGCTACGTGTGGCGCAGGCGGCTGACTTCGTCGAGGCAATGCCGCAGAGCATCGACTCTCCCATCGAGCAGGGTGGGACGAATGTGTCCGGGGGGCAGCGTCAACGCTTGGCCATAGCACGGGCGCTGGTGCGCAAGCCCAGGATCTACCTGTTCGATGACTCTTTCTCTGCACTAGATCTGGCAACTGACGCACGTCTCCGGACCGCACTTGAGCCTTATACAACGGATGCTGTGAAGGTGATCGTGGCCCAGCGCGTCTCGACGATCCTCCACGCCGACCAGATCCTGGTGCTCGATGACGGGCGCATAGTCGGTATCGGTACGCACGAATCGTTGCTGGTGAGTTGTCCGACCTATGCGGAAATCGTCGCCTCCCAGCTTTCAGCATCGGACGCGGCATGAGCGACACAACCGAACCCGATAACAAGAATGAAGGTGGCCTCGATACCGTCAACATGCGTCAGCAGGCTGCACAGGCACGCAGTGCCCCCGGGCCACGCATGGGGCAGGCGGCGATGCCCACCGAGAAGTCCCACAATTTCGGCGTCACGCTCAGGCGGTTGATCGGTGAGCTACGACCGGAGCGTTTTCCAATGGCGCTGGTCATCGTCCTGTCGACCGTCAGCGTTGGGCTGTACGCGGTCGGACCGAAGATACTCGGCCACGCAACCGACGTGATTTTCGAAGGGCTGCTGGGTGCGGAACATCGGATCGACTTTGGCGCATTGCACAGCACCCTGTGGCTAGCCGTCGGCATCTACACGGTTTCGGCCCTGCTGGCCTGGGTGCAGGGGTGGGTCCTCGCGGGTGTGGTTCAGCGAACCATGCAACGGTTGCGTGAAGCGGTGCAGGAGAAACTGAATCGCCTCCCGCTTGGATATGTCGACCAGATGCCTCGTGGCGATCTGCTCAGTCGGGTTACGAATGACATTGACAACCTGGCACAGAGCATGCAGCAGACGATGAGCCAGATGCTCACGTCGCTTCTCCAGATCATTGCTGTCACGGCGATGATGTTCTGGATCTCTTGGCTGTTGGCTCTGTTTGCCGTGTTGATCATTCCGATGTCGCTGGTGGTGGTGAAGTTCATTGCCAAGCGCTCCCGGGATCACTTCATTTCACAATGGCGTTTCACCGGGGATCTCAACGCCCAGGTCGAAGAGGCCTTCACCGGTCATTCGATCGTCAAGGTGTTCGGTCGTCAGCCTGAAGTCGAAGCCCGTTTTGATGAGAAGAACGAGAGCCTTTACAAGGCGAGTTTCGGTGCACAGTTCATCTCGGGTGCGATCCAGCCGTTGATGATGTTTCTGGGCAACCTCAACTATGTGGCCATCGCCGTCGTGGGTGGCGTACGGGTGGCGTCTGGTCACTTGTCGTTGGGCGATGTGCAGGCGTTCATCCAGTACTCACGTCAGTTCACGATGCCGCTCACGCAGCTTGCGTCGATGTTCAACGTCATGCAGTCGGGTGTTGCGTCGGCCGAAAGGATCTTCGAGTTTCTCTCTGCACCCGAGCAGTCCGACGATTCGCATTTTGAAGCGGTTGAGACCCCACCGGTGGGCCGGGTTGCGTTCGAGAAGGTGTCCTTCTCATATGACCCTGCAAAGCCTTTGATCGAGGATCTCTCGTTCGTGGCAGAGCCGGGAAGAACCGTTGCGATAGTTGGGCCGACGGGTGCCGGGAAGACCACGCTCGTGAACCTGATCATGCGGTTCTACGAACTTGACGGTGGGCGGATCACCCTCGATGGCCGGGATATCTCACAGATGCGAAGGCGTGACCTGCGCCGAGACATCGGAATGGTACTGCAGGACACGTGGCTCTTTGGTGGGACTATTCGTGAGAACATTGCGTTCGGCAACCTCGAGGCGACCGAGGAGGAGATTCTCACCGCCGCGAAGGCCGCATACGTCGACCGGTTCGTCCACTCGCTTCCCGAGGGTTACGACACGGTCATCGACGACGAAGGAACCAGCGTAAGTGCAGGTGAGAAGCAGCTGTTGACCATTGCCCGGGCGTTCCTGTCGGACCCGGCGATTCTCATTCTGGACGAGGCGACGTCGTCGGTGGACACCCGTACCGAGATGCTGATCCAAGCTGCCATGGCCGAGTTGCGCTCGTCACGCACGAGCTTTGTCATTGCCCACCGGCTCTCGACCATCCGTGACGCGGACACCATCTTGGTGATGGAGAGTGGCCGCATTGTCGAGCAGGGCAATCACGACAGCCTGCTCGCAGCGGGCGGTGCCTACTACAACCTCTACAACGCCCAATTTGCCGGAGCCGCAACCGAAGTCGACTGATTGTTATTTGCCCAGTAGTTCTTTGACTCGTTCCAGATAGCGCTGATAACCGAATCTCTCGACCGCGATGATGCCGTCATCATGATGGCTACGCCACCGTGGAGGGTCGTTGAGCAGAGCGTAAACAGCATCGGTCCATTCGTCGACCGACAGATGGTCGACAACAATCCCCCCTCCCGTTTCATCCATTACCTGTTGCAGACTCGAGACCCGTGACGTCACTGGGACGACACCGAATGCCATTGCTTCGGCGACCACCTTTGGGAAGCCCTCGGATTCTGAGGGGAGAAGCAGTACATGTGCGTCACAGAGGATCATCTCGAGTTCGTGACGAGTCAGCCATCCGTGAAGGGTTAACCAACCCTCGCTGGTGCTTTGTTCAAATCCCGCGCACAAGGGACCCTCGCCGACAATATCCAGGTGAATGTCCATACCGCGCGCCCGTAGGCGCTTACAGACATCGAATGCGATGTGTGCCCCCTTGGCAGTGTCGACACGGCCGATGAATGTGATCTTCGGTGGCCCGTTCAATTGCTTGTTCAATCCACAGCTGCGTCCATGCTCGATTTCGGTGGACGTAAGCGTCGGATTGTCGAACTCGTAGACCCAAACCGGTTGGTTACTCCAGTTGCCGTTGACGGTTACGGCAGCACAAGCAAGACCTCTCCGTAGCCACCAGCGTTGAAACCGGTTGGTGACGGCATCAGGGTGTTCTGGCATCCAGTTGCCCGCATATTTGACCCAACGGATTCGAGGGGTGCGACGCATCGCCAGAACGCCTAACGCGACCATCGAGATGCCGGCTGGGCATCTGATGTGGACGACCTGTGCGTCGCGAAGCTCTCGACGGATTGTTCTCGCCCAAGCGGGCACCGTTGGTATCGCCGCGAGACGATGCCACCATGTCGGACCCCCGGCAAGGCGAACGGGCACGTAGCGAATGTTTTCAGCTTCGTATGCAAGCGAGTAACCGGGCGGAGGCTCTGAGTGTAGGGGTGCGATATGCACCAGTTCATCGAAGAGGCTTGCAAGGCGGTCGAGTTCACGCAGTGTCGGACCGAAACCGACGACGCTTCCATCGTCTGTCATGTGATGTGGTGTGTGGGAAATGACCACAGCATTTCTGGTCTCGGCGGGGTTGGCGGCTGCGTGGGGGCACCCCGCTCTGACTCTGTGCTTGACGATCGGCCTGTTGACAACGTCTTGTAGGACCATTTCGTATTCGGTGAGGCGACGCTCCCAATTGCATTCCGTCTGTGCTCGTCGCTGGGCTGCAGCGCTCATTTCTGCACGGAGAGACGGATCTGACAGCAAAGAAATGAGGGCATTGGCAACCGACTGCGGACTTTTCGCGTCGACCACAATGCCGGTTTCGCCGTCAATCACAGTCTCTTCGGCACCGGTGCCGCGGCTGACAATTGCTGGGGTACCACACAGAGCAGCTTCTATTACCGCTATTCCGAATCCCTCGATATCGCCGTCGGTAGTTTCTACACTGGTCATGGCGAATACGTCAGCAGCATTGTCCGCCGCCACAATGTCGGCAGAGTCAAGAGCTCCCGTCACGATCAGGTTTTCATTGACGCCAAGTTCATCTGCAATCTGACGAAGAACATGCACCTCAGCTGGTCGTCCGATGACTACATAGACAACATCAGGAACTTGATCGACGACCAGTGGCAGACTTCTAACAACGGCGTGTTGTCCCTTTCGTTCGCTTACGTTGCCGACGGTTACAACCATTGGTCGACTACCGACTCCGAAGGCTGAACGGAACCGTGCGCCTGCATCGGGGTCCACGGAGAACCGTTGGGAATCGGCACCGTTGTGGATGATCGTTATCGGGGGAAGTCGATTCGCCTGGGGTTCAAGACGCGACGCGGTGAAGTCGCTGACAGCGATAATGTGTTCGGCACGGTTGAGCGCTGCCATGGTGAGTTTTCGTGCCCAACGGGAGCCGCCCAGTTCGCTGCCATGAACGACAGCAACGTACGGTACGCGTGCAAGTTGACAGGCTAGGGCTACAAGCCACTCAGTCCGACCGCCTGAAATGACAACCACATCGGGACGATGATTGCGAAGCGCGCTTCGAATCTGGCGCAAACGCGCCAAGGCGGTCCCTCCCGGGTTTGAACTGTCAGCGAGGGTCTCGATTGGAAAGGAGAAAGAGCTATTGAAGCGGGAGCGTTCATCTGGCTCCACGTAGTGTTGACATGCCAAGACTCTGACGTCGTGGTCAAGGTCGGCCAGACCTGATGCCACGGCGCACGCGTGCGTGCCGATTCCGCCCGGGCCGGGGGGGAACTCACTTGCGACGAGCAGGATCCGCACGGTTTTTTGAAGACAGAATCCCGGTTTGTCGTTTTCTGTTCCGTAGGTTGTCGGTCTGGAAGGTCATTGCGAGTCAAGAACTGGAATTGGTTGGCGCGTGGCCACCATTTGCTTTGCGGTAGTCCGGTTGTGCCGGATTCTTCGGTTTGAATTCACAAGTAGTGCCGCTTGGACTACAAATCGTGCCAATCGATGCAATGGCTGTCCCTCGCCAGTGAGAATCGCTAAACGGTCGATCGCATCACGTTCTTTGATCTGACTCTTGGTGAAGTAGCGCTCGCGGAGGTACATGCCGGTGACTGTTGGCAGGTTGCGTGTTGTGATCGACCGGCGGGAGTCTGCCCGGGTTGTCACACGCGCACCATGAGCCCGAAGCCCCCCTCGCGGAGCGTGGTAATGGAACACCATGGGCTTTGGTGAATATACGAGCAGAGCACCGGACGCTGTGAGACGCATTCCCAGGTCGTGATCTGCCATAGAGCCACGGTCGAATGAGGGGTCGAACAAGCCCGAATGGATCAAAGCAGCCCGTCTCAGCATTGAGTTGTTACAGGGAAACACGTCGCTTGTGCGGCGGTGACGGAAACCGGGTGGTGGTGGTCCCGCGGTGGCCTCGTCGACTGCTCCGCAAATCGCGTCAATCTCCTCGGTCAATTGCTGTAGATGCTGTTCGATGAGGTCCTTAGGAATGTCGTCATCGTCGTCCAAGAACAGCAACATCTCACCGACTGACGTATTGATCGCTAAATTGCGAGCGCTGCTTTGCCCTGGCTTGTCGAGCGTGAGCGAGCGCACCGTTAGCGATGGGGCAATTTCCTTTAGGTCGTGTCTACGCGTATTGACCGGAGTCTGGTCGACGATGACGACCTCGGTGGGCGCAACGGTTTGTGTTTCCAGTTGTCGCAGCAGGCTTTCGAGGTACGAATATCGGTCGATTGTCGGCAGAATCACGCTGACGGTTCGGTCGGTTGACCCGCCAGAGCGATGTGGCGTTACGTAGAAGGGAGTCTTCTCCCATTTGTCGGTTCGTGCTGCCGCGACCAGTTCAGGTAGACCCTTGAAAGCGATCCTACGAGTGGTCACTCCACGTTGCAGTGCCCAGAATGCCCACTTGCGGCCGTAGTGTCGCCTGATCAAGAGAATGGCATCCCTGTCGGTTGGGGTTGCATCGGACACAGCGCCGTCGGGCGCGAGATCTGGGACGTGACGGACCAGTGCACCAGCAGTAGTCCACCGCATGCCAGCTTCGAGTGCAGCCCCACTTAGGGTGTCGAACCCATCTAGCGGTCCCCCGAGTTGTTCGATCACGGTTCGTCGGATCAATACCGCACGCAACGAAACCCGCCATGAGGTGACTTCGATGTCGGCGCTGATGGGTGCGTTGAGCATCCAGGTAGGAGCAACGGAATCTATCAGTTGAGGCTCTTGGCTTAGGCCGAGTCTGAGACCAGCATGCCAGACATCCGCTGGTCCCTCGAGCAGGCGTCTGAGGATGTCTTCGGATGGGATTGGGAATGTGGCATCAAGACAGAGCACGGCACCAGCAGATGACGCATTGATTGCACGTTGAATCGATGCTGCGTCTGCTGGGACCACAAACCGCTCTTGAATCTGGAGGGAACCATGGATTTCTTCGCTGTCGACGAGCGACGACTCAGAAGCGGGAGTGCTGGGGATTGCTGCCGCTGAACCCGCTTGGTCCGTGATCCTGATGACATCGACGCAAGTAGGCGCCAGAACGTGCGAATCTTGCGATGTCGCAGTGCTGGTAGACAAATCACCCTGGGGGGTGTTGGAGCGGGGCGACATCTCGACGAAACTACCAGATGTTCCAATTCGACTTTGTCAGCCGACTGGAGCGTCCGAGGAGTTGACCACCCTATTTCTTCTTGGAAGAGGGCTTGCCCATGGAGCGGCCCATGAGAATTCCGGCCACGAACGCCAGTATTACTGTGACCGCAAGCAGGAACCAGAGCCCGGTGGTGATGTCCCAGTACAGCAGGGACAGTTGGGTCTTGTTCCGGTTCTGGAAAACGAAGATCAATAGGATGAGGATGATGCCGCCGCCGACGATGTTGCGGCCGGTGAGCAATGAAACACCACTGTCCTGCGCCTGATCGCGTCCCATTGGGTACCTCCCTGTCGACGTTGAATCGAACATACAGCGTTGATCAGGTCACGACTGGCTCATTGGTACGATTGTCTTGATGGTGGCTCCAGACATCGAGGCGCTCTTGGACCGTCTGCGAACACGTGGTGAGAGGGTTACCACCGCACGTCGAGCGGTGATCAGTGAACTGGTTGTCGACGAGGCGCAGCACTTCTCGGCCGACGAGGTTGCCGAGCGAGTCAAGGCCAAGCAGCCGGATCTGCACCTGTCCACCGTGTACCGCACGCTCGACTTCTTGGAGACCGTCGGGATCATCATCCGGGTCGATGCGGGAAAGGCTGTGGCCACCTATCACCTGGCAGATCATGGTCATCATCACGCCATGTGCGAACGGTGCGGGAAGCTGATCGAGTTCGGCGACGACGAACTGTCACCTCTGGTATCCAGCCTGGCTTCCGCTCACGGATTCAGTGCAACACCCCGCCATTTGATCGTGGCCGGCATCTGCTCTGATTGTTCTGACCGGTGATTGTGGGGTTGCGCTGACGAGCCCATCAGGACAGGTGTGCTAGACATCTCCTGCGAATGATTTGCAGGAGGGTATGGAGTGCATATTCCAGATGGTTTCATCGACGCGCCAACCTCGGTGGCTGCGGGTGTGGTGGCCGCCGGTGGCATAGCAGGGTGTCTAGTCAAGGCGGGTCGCGACCATTTGGATGCCCGTGCTCCCATGACCGGGCTTGTGGCGGCGTTCATCTTCGCCGGGCAGATGTTGAACTTTCCTGTGGCGAGCGGGACCTCGGGCCATCTGCTCGGAGGTCTCTTGGCCGCGGTGCTGGTTGGGCCGTGGTTGGGGGCGTTGGCGCTCACGGTGGTGTTGGTTGTCCAGAGTCTGTTGTTTGCGGATGGGGGAGTCAGCGCGTTGGGGCTGAACGTCATCAACATGGCACTGGTTCCGGCGTTTGTGGGATACGGGTTGTTCTGGCTCATTTCCAAGGTCATGCCGCGTTCTCGAACCGGTGTGTTGTCGGCAACAGCGGTGGCTTCTCTCGTTTCAGTCGTCCTTGCGGCGGTTATGTTCACTATTGAGTACGCCATTGGCGGTAACGGCGCTGCACCCATCGGGACGGTTGGGGCGGCAATGATCGGCGTACACGTGTTGATCGGTATTGGTGAAGCGGGGATATCGACCCTCACGGTGGGAGCAGTGCTGTCATCGCGACCCGACCTCGTCTACGGCGCTGCGCATCTGTCTCCTCAATCGTCGGTACTCGAAGGGGCCATGGCATGAAGCGTCGGAGTGTGCCGTTCTTCTTGACTGGTCTCGTCGTCGCCCTGGTCTTGGCATTTGGAGTCAGTCGATATGCAAGCTCTTCGCCCGATGGCTTGGAAAAGGTCGCCGCCGATAATGCGCTCGACGCCGATGAACGAGACCACAGCCTTTCCGAGGGACCCTTTGCCGACTACGAAACCCGCGGGGTGGCCGATGCCGGAATGTCGACCGGTGTTGCCGGTGTCATCGGTGTGATGGTGACGTTCGCGGTGGCCGGTGGTCTTGTCCGGTTTGCTACGCGTGCGACGCAACGCCGTCTCGATGAACCCGATGAGCCACATGAGATGGCATCCATGTCGTGAGCGGGAGCAATCACCATCTCGGTTCGCTGTACGGGTCGGTGGACAGCCACGTTCACCGCGTGGCCGCATCCGTGAAGTTGTTGTGTCTGCTCGGGTTTCTATTTGCCGTGGTGGCCACTCCACAGAGGGCCGTGCCGGCCTTTGGCGCCTACGCGGTGTTGGTCGTTGGTGCCGTCGCGCTGGCTCGTGTTCCCATGGCTGTGATGCTTCGGCGCTTCACAATCGAGGTCCCATTTGTCTTGTTTGCCGTTGCACTTCCATTCATCGGAGGTCCACCGCACCACCTCTTCGGTTGGGTGACCCTGTCTGATCCGGGATTGTGGACGGCATGGGCGATCATTGCGAAGGCGACGTTGGGAACCGCCGCCACGGTTGTATTGGCATGGTCTACTCCGGTGGCGGAGATCCTCGTCGCGCTCGAGAGGCTGCGCGTTCCGCGCGCCTTCACCGCAATTGCCGGCTTCATGATCCGCTACATGGAGATCGTGACCTGTGAACTGGACCGACTTCAGGTTGCCCGAGTTTCACGAGGTGACAACCCACGCTGGTTCTGGCAGGCGCGGGCTGTGGGCGCAACGGTGGGTGCGCTGTTCGTCCGCTCATTTGAGCGAGGTGAGCGGGTTCATCAGGCAATGATCTCGCGGGGTTTCACGGGCGCGTTCCCGTCAGGCGCGTTCCCGTCAGGTGCAACGACGACCGTGCAGGCGCAATGGTTCCCAGCACTGATCTGGCCGCTTGCGGCCTGGTGCGTGGCGGCATGGGCAATCCTGTCGTGAATGCACCGGCCGCAGTTCGCATGGTCGATGTGGCGTATTCATATCCGGACGGCCAGGTGGCGTTGGACGGATTGTCGTTGACCATCGATGCCGGTGAGCACGTGGCGGTTCTGGGACCGAACGGTTCGGGAAAGACCACCCTGGTGCACCATCTGAACGGGATCCTGAAACCGATGCTTGGAACCGTGGAGATAGATGGGCTGAGGGTCGAAGAACCGCATCTTGCTGATATTCGAAGGCGCGTGGGTGTTGTCTTTCAAGACCCCGACGATCAACTCTTCATGCCCACGGTGCGCCAGGACGTGGCATTCGGCCCGGCCAACTATGGACATTTGGGGAACGAACTGGAGGCCCGTGTTACTGGGGCTCTTCGGGCGGTCGACTTGATGGACTGTGCCGATCGAACCCCGCATCACCTGAGCTTCGGCCAACGGCGGCGGGCGGCTCTTGCGACGGTGTTGTCCATGGATCCGTCGGTGCTGGTCTTTGACGAACCCTCAGCCAACCTGGATCCGGCCGCGCGGCATGACCTGGCCGGGTTGATCCTGGCTGAGAAGCGCACGGTGATCGTCGTGACCCACGATCTGCTCTATGCGGCGGAGCTCTGTGAGCGCTCGGTGATCATCGACGATGGCGTGATTGTGGCCGATGGCCCCACTCTCGAGCTTCTCGCCGACGCGGAACTTCTGGCAGCCCACCGCTTGGAGCTACCGAAGTTCGCATCCATTCCGGGTGCGGCCAGCGTGCTTGGTGAGCACCGCGACTGAATCAGCCTTCGGGCGGCAGGAGGACGCCGGGGTTCATGATTCCCCTGGGATCGAATGCGGCCTTGATGCGCCTCAGCAGTGCAATGTGGGTGGCCGAATGAATCTTGTCGATCCAAGCCAGCTTGGCCCGGCCGATGCCGTAGTCAGAACTGATCGTTCCGTTCATCTCGACCACCAAGTCCACAACCGCCTGGCTGGTTGCGGTGTCGGTTGGCTCCACGCCCGTGACGTTCACATGCAGTGCGCTCTCTCCGCCGTGGCCGAACAGCCAGACCTTTGAGTCGGGGCTCACCGCGTGCACTGCAGGTTCGATACGTGAAACGAACTCGGCCAGCGCCCCCGGTGGAACAGCTACGTCGAGTTTGCGCGGAATGCCCTGGGTGCCGATGGCAGGGTTGTGCATTTCCA
>CAYQFM010000005.1:0-21561 GCA_964416735.1 uncultured Iamiaceae bacterium
GATGGGAAGAAACCCGACGCTGCGTGAGTTTCACGTCGAACGATCGGCGGGATTGCCCCGCTTCCTCCAATCCCCCAAGACTGGCCTGCGTGATCCGTGAACTCGAGATCGTCACGCCTGGCCGTCGGATGGAATCGGCATTTGGAACCGGGAGCGAGCATCCCCTGCGCACCCTCACCAAACGACTGGCCTTCGAGGGCGGATGGACCCCGGCGATGCGTGACGAGTTCACCGTGACGTTCGATGCATTGGCACCAACGTGGCCGACAGATGACTTCCCGGGTGTGGCCGTTCCCATCGCCGACGCACTCGATCGTGGAGTGATAGCGGCGCCCGATTCCCGACTGGCCGGGCGGCGCACCACGCTGGTGGACCTGGGTGGCGGTAATGGTAGGGCGGCCGGAATGATGCGTGAGCGGTATCCGGCAACTGTCATCGTCGATCTCTCCGCCGAGATGCTCGCCTGTGTACCCGACGGAATTGCGCCCTGTCTCCAGGCGGACGCAGCCAGCCTCCCGTTCGCCGACCGAAGTATTGATCTGCTCGTGGCGGTCAACATGTTCCTTTTTCCGAGAGAGGCTGACCGGGTTATTGCCAAGAACGGGCTCTTGGTATGGGTCTCCTCGTGGGGCCCGAACACGCCTATCTACCTGAGCGCTCGAGAGGTCGACGACGCACTGCCGGGGGACTGGGACGGTGTGACCTCCGAGGCCGGTGGGGCAAGCTGGTCGGTCCACTGGCGCAGTGATGACGGAGGTTCGCATGTCTGCTGAGAATCCAGATGAGAATCCAGAGTCAACCGCCGTAATGGCGGCCGCATACGAAGCAGTGCAATCCGGCGATGCCGAAGCGGCGCTGCGGGAGATGGAGCGCCTGCGGGAACTTCAAGAGCGGGAAGTTGGTCGGGACCACGCCGATGTGTTTGCCACCCGGACCATGATCGTTACCCTCACCGCTCAGCTCTTCCGTTTCGATGAAGCGCTGGGGCTTGCTGCCCGCATGCTCACCGATCAACAACGTGTGTTCGGTGCCGATCACCCCAACACGCTGCGGACTCGGTCGACGCTGGCATTTCTGAATGCACAGAAGGGCGATCTGGATCTTGCGGTGGATCTGTTCAATGCATTGCTGGAGGATCAGAAGCGGATCCTCGGCGACGGCAATGCGGATGTAACCGATGCTGCTGTCAGAGCGACGCATCACGAATTGGCATTCACCCGGATTCAAAAAGCGTTGCTGGCTGCCCCCGACAGAAGCACTTCAGAAGAACAAGCGCAGCTTCCTGACCTGAATGAGAACCCCGAGGTTGCGCTGGATCAACTCGTGAGCGAGTTTGTCGTACAAGTGGCGGCGTACGGTCGACGTCATCCCCACCTCTTGGCGCTGCGCTCGCTGCTCTCTCAGTGCTTCGAAGCGGTGGGCGACTACCTCCATGCGTACGTTCTCGCCGTTGGGCTGCTGGATGACCAGCGTGAGATGCAAGGTGCTGACCATCCGGATCTGTTCCAGTTGCGCTTTGTCGTCGGGGACCTGATGGCTCGTGTTGGTGATGTTCAAGGTGCGCTCGGACAGTTCCGGTCATTGCTCGACGACCAGAAGAACGCGCTCGGCGCCGATCACCCATCGACCGTTTCCACCGGTCATCGGATCATTGCGGTATCGGTTGCCAACCTGGGTCGAAGTGGCGAATCGGGACCTGATACAGAGACCGAAGCGGCGTTGCCGGGAGAGATCTTTGCAGAGCGTCTGAGTGCAGCAATGGGTCTTGCCGAAGAAGGCCTGATGGTCGAGGCGGTGGCTCGGGCACTTGCACTCCTGGATACTCAACTGGGCACGTTTGGGCCGGGTCATCCGGATACGGCAAGAACCAGCGCGTTGCTCTCGGGGTGGATTGGCCAGATCGGTGGGTTTGGGGCACTCCCCGAAGCGCTCAGCGAACTGCTCGCAACCCTCGAAGCGACTGACACCATTGCGGAAGATGTTCTGATTTTCGATGTGCGCAGGGCGATTGTCGTTGCTGGCGATGAGTCTGAATCGCCACTCCCGGTACTACTGGCGCTCCTTGCAGACGCTGTGTCGCTCTACGGGCCGGGTTATCCGGACACACTCGTTTTACGAGGCCTGGTGGCTGCCCGAGCCGAGGCGGCCGATACTCCGCAGGTCATCGAGGCCCTCCACTCGCTCGTTGCAGGCCAGACGGAATTATTGGGTGACGCCCATCCCGAGGTGCTGCGAACCCGGAACCTGGTGGCCGATCTCACAGCCCGGAGCGGTGATATCGAGAGTGCTCTTGTCAGCTTCGTAGAGGTGTTGATGGATCAGCAGCGGGCACTGGGCACGGACCATTCGGACATTTTCGTGACCCGTTGGAACATCGCAAGCTGGATGGGCGAGACCGGTGATCTCGGCCATGCGATCCCATTGATGCAGAGCTTGGCCGATGACCAGGTTCGACTGTTTGGACCGCACGATCCCGCGTCGATGGAGACCCGACACACCGTGGGCGTGTGGTTGATCCGCGCGGGTCAGCTCGATCTCGCGACACAACGGTTCGAGGAACTTCTCGTCGATCTAAAGAGCGCTCCCGGGGGAACTCCTACCGATGCCGCGCGTACCGAAGCGATCCTCGCCGACCTCCGAAGCGGTCGACTCTCGTCTAGCCGTGTGGATGGGCCATAGCCCAAGGGTCGATGAGCTCGTCGTACTGCTCGGCCGTGACCAGACCCGACTCCAGCGCAGCGGTGCGCAGGTCCAACCCGTTGTGATGGGCGTTGTGGGCAATTGCAGCGGCGGCCTCGTAGCCGATGGCGGGACTGAGCGCCGTGACCAACATGAGCGACCGGCGCATCAACTCGTCGATCCGTTCCCGGTTGGGTTCGGTGCCCTCCACCATGAATGTGCGGAAGTGCTCCATGCCAACCGACAACAAAGTGATCGAGCGCAAGACGTTGGCCACCATCACCGGGCGCATCACGTTCAATTCGAAGGTGCCTCGGGAGGCTGCCAGACCAACGACAACATCGTTGCCCATGACCTGAGCGCAGATCATCAACAGCGCCTCGGCCTGAGTGGGATTCACCTTCCCCGGCATGATCGATGAGCCAGGCTCGTTTTCGGGAAGGGACAGTTCGCCCAGCCCAGCCCGAGGTCCCGCACCAGCCCATCGCAGGTCGTCGCCGATCTTGGTGAGACTCACCGCCAGTTGACGAAGTGAGCTGGAAACCGCTGCCAACCCTTCGCCACCGGCCAGTGCTGCAAACAGATTCGGTGCCCGGGTGAAGCCGATTCCGGTCGCTTCCGCCAACTTCAAAGCCACCTGTTCACCGAACCCGGCCGGGGTGTTGAGGCCGGTACCGACGGCGGAGCCGCCAATTGCGAGTTCCTGAACCATCGGAGCAGCGGTCCGGACCGTGCCAATCGCCATTGCCAGTTGGGCGGCGTACCCGGACCATTCCTGGCCAAGGGTCAGTGGTACGGCATCCTGCAGGTGTGTGCGTCCGATCTTGACGATGTCGGCCCATCCGGCGGCCTTGGCGGCGAAGGTGGCTTGCAGTGCTTCCAGAGCCGGAAGTAGTTGATCGCGCAGGGCCAGTGCCACGGCGACGTGTGCGGCAGTGGGGAAGGTGTCGTTGGACGACTGCCCACGGTTGACGTGGTCGTTCGGGTGGATGGGCGACCCGGAGCCGAGTGGAGCCCCGGCCAGTTCGTTGGCACGGTTGGCCACGACCTCGTTGACGTTCATGTTCGTCTGGGTGCCCGATCCGGTCTGGAACACCGTGAGGGGGAAGTGGGCGTCCAACTTTCCGTCGCGCACCTCGTCGGCCGCCCGGGCAATCAACTCGGCAAGCTCGGGGTCCAGGTTGTCGAGAGCCGTATTGGTTCGGGCCGTTGCTGCTTTCAGAAGGCCGAACGCGTGAATTACCGCAATCGGCATCGGCTCGCCCGGCATGTCGAAGTGATGGATCGACCGTTGTGCTTGTGCGCCCCAGTAGCGGTCGGTGGGTACTTCCACCTCGCCCATGGAGTCACGTTCGGTACGGGTCGTGTTGCTCACTTCAGAGCTTGTCTCCTCCGAGGAAGGTCTCCACGGCGAAGATGTCGCGCATCGATGCAAAGCCGATCAGGTTGTCCTCGTCATCGACCACTGGGAGGTGACGGATGTTGCGCTCAACCATGCGCTTGGCGGCGTCGAGCAGTTCGTCGTCCAGAATCGCCGTCTGCAGTTTCGTCTTGGCGTAGTCGCCGACCTTGGCGCTGAGTGGATCGTCTTCTTTGGCCATGGCGCGTACTAGATCACGCTCGCTGATGACCCCGATGAATTGACCGCCATCAAGTACCGCCGCAATGCCGGTGTCGGAATCCTGCATGGCTTGTGCGATCTCGTTGAGTGTCGTGTCGGGTCCGCAGGTCGTCACTTCGGTGCGGTAGATGTCTTTGATGTGCATTGAGAATCACCCTCCGGGCTTGTGTCAACCGCCCGTAGGGTAGTCGCTGCGTACACCTATGAGGCCGAGACCGCCTATGTGGTGAGCGTTGGCCGACATGGCCCGACGAACGGCGAGAACCCGACTTCGGGCCTCGGCGTCTCGAAGCAGATTGGTTGCAAACCGTGCCGCTCCAAGCAGGCCTTCGTCGGCGAGCAGCCGACGTGGTTCGAGCAGGTGAAGTGGTGCACGTAAACGTTGGGTGGTGGTAATCCCGTGCTCGGCCAACAGTTCCTCCCATCCCGGAGCGGTGAGAGGTGTGACCCTGACGTGGCTGCTCTTTGTGAGCGGATCGGTTATCGCGGCGGCAGCTTCTTCACTGATGTCGTCGGGGACGAGAACCATCTCGTGTAGTGCAAAGCGACCACCGGGACGCAATACCCGTGAGATCTCGTCGAGGATGCGGTGCTTGACGGAATTTGGCTGCATGGTCAGATACGCCTCGCCGAACACCACGTCTGCTGATGCGGTCTTCAGCCCGGTCGACAAAGCGTTGGCGTGAATTGCCCGGCAGTCTGTTCCGTCGGTCGTTCCACATTCGGCCTCATCAATCAGGTCTGCCACCTGCTCGGTCGCGAATGCATCTCGATCGACGGCGATGTAGCTGGCCGGATGGGAACCAAGGACCATCTCCGTGGTCGAACCCCGTCCGGGTGCAACCTCAACCACGTCGTCCGTGTGCGATATCGCCAGCGCAGCCAAGAGTTCCCTGGTCAACTCGATACCGCCGGGTCGCAGGACTCGCTTGCCCAGCCGCGCGAACAGTTCATGCGCCGGAATCATCGCTACGGGGGCATGAAGAGCACTTTGCATTACTTGTCAGGGTGAGCCACTGCCCGAACGTGGGACCCGCAAGGCGTGAGCCGTATGTGGGAACCAACACTCGCGCGGGAATCTCCGATGGCACGACCTCGATGGCAATCGGGATACCGAGCGCTTCGACGTATCGGCGAGCGAGTGTGGGGAGGCTGGCCTCCTCGGGCCCGCCCAGGTCAGCAACCGCACCCATTGCGGGTTCGGTGGCCAATTCGATGAGCGCGTGGCCAACCGTCCTTGCGGCGACCGTCTGAACTCGGTGGTCTGGAATGTAAGCCGTCGTCCCGGTGAGCATCTGGGCCGGGAACTCGTGGAATTGGGTTGTGCGTTGAATGGTCACAGGAATGACGCCGGCTCGGGCGGCGGCCTCCTGAGCAAGTTTGGCCCTGTAGTAATCGGTGGGAGCATCGTCGATCCCGACGATGGACAGAACAACGAGATGGCTGACGCCGGCGGCCGAGCCGAACCGGTGGAGGTTGCCGATTGCCGTCGTGAAGAAGTCGGTCGCTGCAGCTTCTTCGGTTCCCGGCGCATCGAGGGTGTCGATGATGGCGTCCACCCCCACGAGGGCAGCTTCGAGCCCTTCACCAGTGAAGACGTCCACACCCTTCGAGCGAGCGATGCTGACCACTTCGTGACCCGCA
This sequence comes from uncultured Iamiaceae bacterium, assembly GCA_964416735.1. Classification (GTDB taxonomy): domain Bacteria; phylum Actinomycetota; class Acidimicrobiia; order Acidimicrobiales; family Acidimicrobilacustridaceae; genus CAYQFM01. Next base: position 5,945 of record CAYQFM010000005.1, read on the forward strand.
GTAGTGGCGGCTGCCACCGCGTAACGCCCGACTACGCCGGTTCCACCAGCCACTGCAATCTTCACGAACAGTTCCTTGGTCAGTGTCGGGCTTCGCCGCTGGTGTCGATGGCGGTGTAATCGATGGCTATGTAGAGAGCTTCAAGTTCGGCGATGACCTCGTCACCGCGGCGGGCATCGCCCTTGACATTGATCTTCCGGCCGCTGTGCGAGTCGACCCAGGCCCGAAGCTCAACTGGCTCGCCAATTGGTATCGGCGATCGGTACCTGACTGTCAGGCGTGCCGTGGCAGCCATCAGGCCGAGTAGGCGAGGAACAGCGCCCGCAAAGTCATCGAAGAATCCCGCCATCACGCCACCGTGGCCGCGGCCCGGTGCACCGCCATTCATGGGTTCGAAGGTGATCTCGGTGGTGACCATGTCCTCGGTGAAGTGGAGGTGCATGGGTGTTGCCGATGGGTTTGCCGGGCCGGAGATGGCTCGGAACGGAAAGCCTTTGCGTCGACCGTCGTCCATGTTCAGTCCGGCCAGGCTGGCTTCGAGCATCGCCCTGCGATCCCACTGGGGTGCCGTTTCGATCTTTGCCGATAGTTGGTCGGCGGCAGCGGCGATCTCGTCGAGAAGAGGGTCGTCCACCTCGCGATCGGTGAACAGGTTCACCAATCGACGTACGGAGGCAGCGGTTGCGAAGAGTTTGTCGGTGTGGTCCTGAGCGTGCTCTTCCATGAGCGAGAGGGTAAAGACCTCGCCGATCCCCGATCAAAGCTGAGATGCGAGATTGCGGGTTGGGATCTGCGGGTTGGGATCTGCGGGGCGGTCACCGGTATCGTCGACACGGTATTCCACGAGCGGAGGACAGTTTGATGGCTAAACCTGTGATCGTCGAGGCCGTACGTACACCGATCGGCAAGCGCAACGGCTGGTTGGCCGGCAACCACGCCAACAAGATGCTGTCCACCGTTCAGCGTGAGGTAGTGCGCCGTGCCGGAATCGACCCGGGCGAGGTCGAGCAGCTCGTCGGTGGCTGCGTCTCGCAGGCCGGTGAGCAGGGGATGAACGTCACCCGCAATGCCTGGCTCTACGGCGAGATGCCCTGGCACGTGGCCGCCACCACGGTGGACTGTCAGTGTGGTTCATCGCAACAGGCAAATCACATGATCGCCGGAATGATCGCCCAGGATTCCATCGACATCGGCATCGGCTGCGGCGTCGAAACCATGAGCCGGGTGCCACTTGGTTCCACGGTCATGCACGGTCCGGGTTACTGCTGGCCCGCCGACGATTTCCCGGTGGAGATTCCCGATCAGTTCATCGGTGCTCAGCGCATCGCTGACAAATGGGACATCAGCCGGACCGACGTCGATGAACTGGGTTTCGAGTCGCAGCGCAAGGCGATCCAGGCGTGGGAAGAGAAGCGTTACGACCGTGAGATCGTGCCCGTCGAATCGCCAGTGCTCGGTGACGACGGTCAGCCCACCGGTGAGACGCGAACTGTCGACCGCGACCAGGGTCTGCGTGAGACGACCATGGAAGGGTTGGCGAAGCTCAAGCCGGTTCTCGAGGACACCATCCACACGGCTGGCAACAGCTCGCAGATCTCCGACGGTGCCGCCGCCGTGCTCTGGATGTCAGAGGACCGGGCAAAGGCAGAGGGTCTGCGTCCCCGGGCGCGTTTCGTCGCCCAGGCTCTGGTCGGCTCCGACCCCTACTACCACCTCGACGGCCCTATCGCCGCCACGCAACGGGTGCTCGATCGCACCGGCATGACCCTCGACGACATCGACATCGTCGAGATCAACGAGGCATTTGCCTCGGTTGTCGTTTCATGGGCCCGTGCGCACAACGCGGACATGGCCAAGGTGAATGTCAACGGTGGCGCCATTGCCCTGGGCCACCCGGTTGGTTGTACCGGAAGCAGGCTCATCGTCTCGGCTCTTCACGAACTGGAGCGCAGTGACAAGCAGTTCGCCCTCATCACCATGTGCGCCGGTGGCGCCTTGGCGACGGCGTCGATAATCGAACGAATCTGACGAACGAATCTGAACTGGAGAGGTACTTATCAAATGCTCGATGGCAAGGTAGCGATAGTCACCGGAGCTGGCCGCGGACTCGGCCGGGCCGAAGCCATGCTGATGGCCAGCCTTGGCGCCAAGGTCATCATCAACGATCTTGAGGTGACCCTCGGGGGCGACTCTGCGGGAGAGAGTGCCGGATCCGCCGTTGTCGAGGAGATCAAGGCCGCCGGCGGTGAGGCCTCGGTGCATCACGGCGATGTCTCCAACTGGAACTACGCCAAGGAGATCGTCGACTTCGCTGTCTCGACGTACGGCAGCCTCGACATCCTCGTCAACAACGCGGGCATCATCCGTGACCGCATGATCTTCAACATCGAAGAGGATGATTGGGACGCCGTCATCAAAGTGCACCTCAAGGGCCATGCCGCCATGTCCAAGTGGGCGACTGCCTACTGGCGAGCCAAGTCCAAGGAAGCTGGCACCCCGATCTACGGCCGTGTCATCAATACCGCTTCCGAGGCAATGTTCGGCTCCGCCGGTCAGCCCAACTACTCGGCTGCCAAGGGTGGTATCGCTTCTCTCACGATTGCGACCGCCAGGGCATGTGAGCGATACGGCGTCACCGCCAACGCAATTGCACCCCGTGCACGTACCCGCATGACCGACGGCATGGACTTCTTCCACACCGAAGGCGACGAGTTCGACGTCTTCGCACCCGAGAACGTGGCTCCCATTGTGGCGCTGCTCGCCTCACCGCAGGCTGAGCGTATCTCCGGCCAGGTGTTCATGGTCTACGGCGGCATCGTCGCTCTGGTCGATGGCCCCACAGTTGCCAAGCGCTTCGAGAAGGCAGGTCGCTGGGAGACGGCTGAGTTGGCAGACGAAGTCGTGCCGTTCTTTGTGGACCGCCGCCCGATCGAAGACGGTTACACCGGCCCGTTCATCTGATCATCTGAGCCAGAGAATCTGATCTGGCTGGAGGCCGTTCTAGCGGAAGCCGCGCACGACGCGTTCGTGGTCGTTCTCGGTGACGAAATCGAACTGGATCATCGAGGCCGTCTGGCTGGCCGTTGCCAATAGCTTGCCCTCGGGGTTCCAGATGTGGGCCATGCCGTAGGCGTATCCGCCGACGGTCAGATGCGGCCGCAGATCGATGAGGATCCATTCCGTGGGCTCGAACGCGCCTATACGGATGGAGTTGTCCAAGCTGGTACCTGCGGCGATCAACTCGAGCGCGTGGGCAATGCCGAGAGGAACCATGTCGGCCATGAAGGCGGCTACGGCAGCAGTGATCGGTACTCCGTCCTTGCGCCGCATCCACAGGCAGACTCGTCCCGGCGTCGTCTTGCGTTGATCCAGCATGGCGGCGTGACGGATGTCCATCACCGTGTTGAAACCCACGTCCTCGGGGAAGGGGGGAAGGACGAGGTTGGGTGCCGCGAACTTCTTCAACCCGGTGAAGAGGCTGTCCCACGGTTCGGCCTCGCCGAGCGGAACCACAAACGGCATGTGGTCGAACTGGCCGGTCAGGCCATCTGGGTGGGCGATGCCGGTGGCGCCGAGCGATGCGAACATGACCGCACCGTCTTCATCGGTGCCGGTCACGCGCACCTGATTGGTCCGCTTGCCCGGGGCCAGGACCTCTGCATGCAGCATCACCTTCGCATCCGCCGGTGCGGTGGCCACATACTGGGTGGTCATCCACAGTGCCGGACGATCGGTGAGTTCCTCGGATGCTGCGATGGAGGCCGCAATGGCCGTGCCCCCGTAGAGCTTGTAGTCGAGCCTGGCAAGGTGGTTTTCGACCTTGAACTGGAAATGCCCCGGTTCGTCGCCTTGGGTGAGGCCGAGGAAGTCACTGTCGCTCTGTGTCATCGGTTGTCTCCAAGGGATTTGGTGGTGGTTGGAATCGTAACGCTTTCCGGCCTTTTCCAGAAGAGTTGACGCAGCCGGCCCAAGAAGGTGTCTGTGACGGAGGTCATCAGAAAAATAGATGGTGACAACACAGATTGTTTCTGATATAGATACCTCATGGCTGGTAATCGGTCTCGCCTTGACCCCCGCGCAGTTACTTGGGGGTTGATCGCCGTTGCGGTGACGTTTGCGATCACCATTCTCGGCAGCGAGGGTCTGCTGTGGTTTGACGCGGCCCTTGTTGGTTACCTGTTCGGCATCGTGTTCATGGTGTTCGGCGTGGTCTATCGCTATGCCGTGTGGCTACGCCGCCCACCCACGGCGATGCTCAACAAGCGGGGGTGGGAGGCGTTTCGACAGAGGCGAGCACGCAATCTGGTGGCATTGCCCTCATTGGTTGGAACCCAACTGCTCACCCAGGGCTTCATCCGACGACGTTCCTGGGCGCGGTGGTTTGCCCACCAACTTGTGTTCTGGGGCTGCATCTTGGCGTTGGCGATCACGTTCCCGCTCACCATGGGCCTGCTGCATTTCCAGAGCGTCGGCCAGCGTGCCGAGCACTATCAGGTGTACGTATCGAAGGCGCCGACCATCAAGTTCGAAGCGACGGGAATCTTGGGCTGGCTCTCGTTTCACGCTCTGAATATTTCGGCGATCCTGGTGCTTGCGGGGGTGTTCATCTTCTTACGTCGGCGATTGCGTGATCCGGGTGCGTTGGCTGTCGAGCGCGGCGGCGACTTCCTTGCTTTGGCCGGGCTGTTCGCCGTGTCGATCACCGGTCTATTCCTGACCGTGTCGAGCGAATGGCTCGAGGGCCGTTACTACACCGCACTCAACTATTTGCATGCGCTCACGGTGATTCTGGGGCTCATGTACATCCCCTTCGGAAAGCTCTTCCACATCTTCCAACGGCCCGGAAATCTAGGTGTGGCCTTCTATAAGAAGGCGAATGCCGAGGGGCCCGCGGCCGAGTGCAGGGTCTGCGGGGACGGATTCGCCAGCGTCCAACAGGTGAGCGATCTGAAGGAAATCCTGCCCCAACTCGGCTTCGATTATTCGATAGATGAGCGAGATGGCGGTGGTAATTATCAGGACACATGCCCGAAGTGCCGTCGGGCGGGATTCACCCTCGCTCAATCGGCAAGGGTCGGAGGTTTCGGCTGATGGCGAAGATCCCGGTTTCGGAACAAGAACTGATCGAGCGTTACGGCCCGCATCTCAACGAAGAGCCTCCGGGCGGCTGGGACGCGGGCATCGAGGTTGACAAGGTCGTCGAGACCCATTGCTGTTTCTGCGGTCAGCAGTGCGGCATCAAGTTGAAGGTCCACGACAACAAGGTCGTGGGCTTTGAGCCCTGGTACGAGTTTCCGTTCAACAAGGGCAAGCTGTGCCCCAAGGGTGTGAAGCGCTATCTCCAGGGCAGCCACCCCGACCGACTACTGCATCCGATGGAACGCGATCCGCAATCGCCAGGCGGCTTCCGACGTGTGAGTTGGGACGCAGCCCTTGACCGTGTGGTCTCGGAGATCAAACGCATTCAGCAGACCTACGGTGACGACTCATTCGCCATGCTCTCGGGCGTCTCGCTCACCAACGAGAAGAGCTACATGATCGGGAAGTTCGCCCGTCTGGCGCTACACACGGCGAACCTCGATTACAACGGCCGCTTCTGCATGGTGTCGGCGGGTGGCGCCAACAAGAAGGCACTTGGTGTGGACCGGGCCCCCAATCCGTGGAGTGATATTCACCTGGCCGATGTGGTCTGGGTGGCCGGGTCGAACATCGCCGAGACCTTCCCCATCACCACCGGTTACATCTGGCGGGCCCGGGACCGTGGGGCGAAGCTCATCGTCCAGGACCCGCGCATCGTTCCGTTGGCGCGCACCGCAGATCTCTATCTCCCGGTGCGCCCCGGTACGGACTCGGCGCTCTTCGGGGCCGTGCTCAACGTGTTGATCGAGAGGGACTGGCTGGATCACGAGTTCATCGAGGCCCACACGGTCGACTTCGACAAGGCCGCTGCGACCGTTGCCGAGATGACACCCCGCTGGGCGGCTGAAATAACCGGTGTTCCTGCAGCACGGATAGAAGAAGCTGCGGAATGGTGGGGGACCTCGGCAACCGGCATGTTGTTGCACGCCCGTGGGATCGAACAGCACTCCAAGGGTGTCGAAAACGTCCTCGGGGCCATCAACCTGGGCCTTGCCACCGGCAAATACGGCAAGCCCGGATGCGGAGTCTCCACCATCACCGGCCAAGGCAACGGCCAAGGCGGTCGTGAGCAGGGTCACAAATGTGACCAACTCCCGGGCAACCGTGACATCACCAACCCCGAGCACCGGGAGTACGTGGCTTCGGTGTGGGAGTGTGACGAGGCGGAGATTCCCGGTAAGGGCCTACCCGCCGCGGAGTTGATCGAGGCCATCTACTCGGGAGAGATCAAGGGGCTTCTTTCGATCTGTTTCAACCCGCTCGTCTCGGCGCCCGATGCCAATTTCACCCGGGAGGCGCTCGACAAACTCGAGTTCTTCTCGACGATCGACTTCTTTCTGTCCGAGACCGGACAGCACGCCGACATCGTGTTGCCGGGATCTCTGCACGAAGAAGACGAAGGCACCTCGACCAGTGGCGAGGGCCGAATCATCAAGATAAACGCGGCCGTTTCGCCACCGGGTGAGGCTCGGCTCGACTGGCAGATACTCGTCGACATTGCCCAGCGACTAGGCAAGGGCCGCTGGTTCCAATACGAGAACACCGAGCAGATCTTCAACGAGATGTGCAGGGCCAGTTCGGGTGGAACAGCCGACTACACGGGTGCCACCTGGCGGCGCATCGAAGACGAGATGGGTCTCTTCTGGCCGGTGCCCGAGGTGGGCCACCCAGGCACTCCGCGTCTGTTCGAGGGTGGGAAGTTCTACCACCCCGACGGCAAGGCCCGGTTCAGTGCGGTGCCGTTCCGTGAATCGGCAGAGGTGGTGGACGACGAGTACCCGATCTGGCTGACAACCGGTCGGGTCGTGAGCCAGTACCTGGCCGGCACGCAGACCAGGCGGATCGCGGCGCTGGTCGAGCAGTACCCGGAACCGTTGTGTGAGATGCACCCACGTTTGGCTCAGAAGCTGGGGATTGCGGACGGTGACGAGGTCACTGTCAGTTCGCGGCGAGGATCGATCACCCTCCCGGCCCACGTGGTCGAGACGATCCGACCCGACACCGTCTTCATTCCCTACCACTGGCCCGGTGCCAAGTCGGCCAATCTTCTGACCAACCGTGCATACGACCCTGTGTCAAAGATGCCGGAGTTCAAGGTCGCGGCCGTGCGCGTGGAACCGGCTCGCAAGGAGGCCGGTCGATGAGGTTCGGTATCGAGGAATCGCCGATCTTCGTCATCGATCAGAGCCGATGTATCGGCTGTGAGGCATGCGTGCAGGCGTGTATGGAGTGCGGGACCCACAGAGGCCGCACGATGATCCACCTCGAACGCGTGGGTCGTGCTGCCACGACCCAGACGGCACCTCAGGTGTGTATGCACTGCGACGACCCAACATGCGCCCAGGTCTGTCCCGCCGACGCGATCAAGAAGACCGAGGGTGGTGTTGTGCAGTCGGCGCTCAAGCCACGCTGCATCGGCTGTTCCAACTGCGTGCTGGCGTGCCCGTTCGGCGTACCCAAGTACGAGGCCGAGTTCGACCAGATGATGAAGTGCGACATGTGTCTGGACCGGACCTCCGAGGGCTACCCGCCCATGTGCGCCTCGGTGTGTCCGAGTGATGCGCTCTGGTACGGCACTGTCGAGCAGTTCCACGAGCGCCGGGAAGGCTCGTTGCTGAACGAGTTCCTGTTCGGCCGTCAGAAGGTGAGTACATCGGTCTACAGCGTGGTCGACGACGTCACCGGCGGCCCGATCGACATGTTCGCGGCCACCCGCAGACGTTGGTTGGACGACCCGTTCGGCCTTGAAGAGACAGGAGGCGACTATGTCTGAGGAGAACACGTCTGACGGATCCGGATGCAAGTTCGATGCCCCCGGCTGGAAGAAGGACTTCCCCTACGAGTCGGCGTCCGAGGACGAGGTGACCCGTCGTGAGTTCGCCAGGTACCTGGTTCTGGGTGCCGGTGTGATGGCGACTGCGAACGTGGGCCTGGCCGCCTGGACCCAGTTGCGGCGGGTCAATACCGGTGAACCACGGCCGATCGTTGCCCTCGAAGAGGTGGAGGTTGGCGGAACGTACCTGTTCAACTATCCCGACAAAGAGGATCCGGCGATCCTGCTGCGTCACGGTCCCGACGAAGTTGTTGCCTTCAGCCAGAAGTGCACACACCTCGGCTGCGTCGTCATCTACGAGTCCGAAGAGGAGCGGTGGCACTGTCCGTGCCACAACGGCAACTTCGAGGCGGTCAGCGGGGACGTGATCTCCGGGCCGCCGACGCGGCCACTTGGCCGTATTGACGTGGAGATCCGCCCCGACGGGCAGATCTGGGCATTGGGGGCCCACGCATGAGACCCACTCCACAGCGCAAACGGGCCTCATCGGCGCCGATCGTCTACATCCTCATATTGGTGGGGTTCCAGATCTTTCTGGTCAGCGTTGCGGTCGAGGCATTCCAGACGAACAAGCCGTCACTGGCGTGGGCGACAGCGGTCGTTTCGGTGATCATGGCCGCTACGGCTGCCCTTTTCCTGAAGTTCTTCAGGCCGTGAGGCCCTTGTCATCATGAACCTCTTCCCCGGTTACTTCGCCCTGGTCATGGCGACCGGGATTGTTGCAATCGGGGCGCAGCAGCAGAAGCTCGAATGGCTGGCTGATGCGCTCTACGGGGTAACCCTCGTTGCCTACGTGGTGTTGGCTGTGCTGTACCTGCTGCGCTTGGCGGTGGATACCAAAGGCTTCATAGCTGACCTGACCAGCCACGCCCGGGGGTTTGCCTTCCTGACCGCGGTTGCCGCCACAAACGTGTTGGGCGCAGCTTCCGGTGTTGTCCAGGGCTGGTGGGGTGTCACCCGTGTGCTCTGGTGGGTCGGCCTGGTGCTGTGGTTCGTGCTGCTCTACACGGCCCTACTCTCGGTTGTGATCCGCACCGAGAAACCTGCGCTGGGCGGGAACATCAACGGGACATGGTTCCTCACGGCGGTTGCAACCGAGTCCATTGCGGTTTCTGGAGCGTTGTTACTCGCTCGCAACGGGGGTGAAGCCCTTGCGTTTGTCTGTCTGGCGGTCTTCACGGTGGGCCTAGTGCTCTACCTGATCGTCATGACGGCGATCTTCATGCGTTGGACACTCCAGGCGCTCGACCCGACCGAGATCGACCCCCCAGCTTGGATTGCAACGGGAGCGGTGGCCATCACGGTGCTTGCGGGCTCCAACCTTCTGAATGCCAGGACGGCGTCGCCGCATGTGGAACGTCTGGCGGTCTTCATCGAGGGTTTGGTGATCCTTGCTTGGGCGACCGCCACATTCTGGTTCCCGCTACTCGTTGCCGTGGGAGTGTGGCGCCATGTCATCAACAAGGTGTCGTTGCGGTATCACCCGGCGTTATGGGCAATGGTGTTCCCGCTGGGCATGTACTCTGCATCGTCTTTCAGAATGCGAGCAGCCATTGGGATGGAGCAACTGGGCTGGCTGCCCGTGGTCACCTTTGGGATTGCCTTGGTGGCGTGGAGTGCGGTGTCGGCCGGATTCGTCTGGGAAAACGGACGAGCGCTGCTGAAGCGCAGAAACTTTATATAGTTATTGGTTATGCGACTTGAGGTGACCAAGAAGGCCGACCTTGCTACGCGTGCGCTCGTTACGCTTTCGGTGACGGGTCGACGGATGAAGGCTTCAGAGTTGGCTGAACTACTCGACACCACCGCGGGCTTTGTTCCTCACGTCCTGTCGCCCCTGGTGCGTATGGGATGGGCCAAGTCAGTGCCTGGTCCCACCGGTGGGTATACATCGGCGGCGGCATTGGATGAGATCACGATTCTCGAGGTCATCGAGGCCGTGGATGGCCCGAGCGAATCTGGAATGTGCGTGGTGGAAGGCAGGAAGTGCGATGCGGAAGCACCGTGCGCACTTCACGGGGCATGGACAAGGGCGCGAGCAGCGCTGTTGAGCGAACTCGACGCAACCCCGGTATCGGAGTTTGCGCGTCTGTGTGAATGCGGAATCGTGGAGACCAGCGCCTCGCTGTAACACAGCGGCCGTACGGTCAGGTCAGGTCGGTATCCACGATCGTCGCCACGTTGAAGCCTGAATCCACCGCTTGGTGCGTTCCAGCCCCACGTCCACCGGCGTCGCAACCAACCAGGTAGAGACCCGGTAGCGGCGTTCGCACGTCGGGCTTGGATTTACCAACCTGACCCACCACCTGTGCAAGACCGATTGCCTCGCCGCCGACGCCGGGAAGAACCGAGTCCCGCGTCAACCGTGAGCACTGGCGTGGACCGTAGAACTCCCGCCGAATGATGTGTGCCGCCATCTCTGGCCAGAGTGAATTGAGAACCTGTTCGCCACGTTCGAACACCAGATCCCCCATGGTGGATGTGGGATCCGGTGAGCAGAAAACCTGAGTGGTGACGATTTGGTGGCCGGGTTCGGCAAGGAGGCCCGGATCGAATATCGAAGGGACGTCGACCACGAGCAGAGGGATGTCGGGGATGTGACCGGCTTCCATGCGGGCGAAGCGCTCGGTGTCGAGCCAACTCTCGTCGGAGTAGATGGGAATGAGCGCCTGTTCGAAGATCTCGGTGTCCAATACGTAGCGTGCACCAGCGATGGCCCAGCTTGGTTCGAGGCTCCGTACCAGATCCACGTAGTTGTCGGGGAAGTGCGAAGCACCGGCCAGGCCAAGGACGGTCGGTTGGATTCCGGCGTTGGAGATGACTGCTCGGCCGCGCATCACGCCTGAATCTGTACGGATTCCCACTGCCCGTCCATCTTCCACGACAATCTCGTGCACACGTTGGTTGGTCAGGTACACGCCACCATTCTCGGCAACGACTTGCGCACAGACTTCGGCCACCTGCCCGTAGCCGCCGATGTGGTACCTACCTGCACCACCGGTGACCAACTGGCGCAAGAAGAGCACACCCTCGGATGCCGCCAGACGGTCCACCGGAGCAACCATTGCCATGTTGAGAGTGGTGGCCACCTGACTCACCAGGGGAGCTGGTAGGTCGAACTGCGACATCCAAGTGAGCATCCCTACGTCGTCAAGGGTTTCGAGTCCGTCGTCATCGATTGCCAGGGCGGCCATGTAGAGGTTGCCGATCTTGGCGAGGTCGTCGTCGGTGACGTCGAACAAGCGGCGGATTCCGTCGATCTCGTCCGCAGAGCCGGTTTGGCGCAGTCCAGTGACGAACTCGTGCCATGTCCCGTCCGGGGCACGGTAGCGGGTGGCGGCCACCTTCTGGTCGGAGATTATGAATTCGGTGCGGTCAGCGACGCCGAGAGTGTTCACCAGTTCGTGAAAACGTGATCCATCAGCGGGAATGCCCACGGCACCAAACATCTCGTATCGGTAACCCTTGCGGTCGACGGTCTGCGCCTTACCTCCGGCATTGTTGGTTTTCTCCACGAGGGCGACCCTTCGACCTGCGGAGGCCAGCAGCGCCGCAACGGTGGTTCCCCCGTATCCCGCACCAATGACGATCGCATCGAAGTCGTCAGAACCAGTGCTCATTTTGTCCCCGCTGCCCTGTCACGCAATACGTACTTGAGAACCTTGCCCGAGGCGTTGAGTGGAAACTCGTCCACCACCATCACGCGTCTGGGGACCTTGTAGTTGGCCAGCCGTTCGCGGGCCCAAGCGATGACCTCGGATTCGTCGATGGTGGCGCCCGCCCGAGGTATCACGAAGGCGTGACCGACCTCGCCCATCCGTTCGTCTGGCACGCCGATCACGGCGCACGCGGATATATCGGGATGGCGAGCAAGTGCCTGTTCGATCTCTGCGGGATACGTGTTGAAACCGCCGACGATGAACATGTCCTTGATGCGGTCGGTGATGCGCAGGTTGCCCGCTTCGTCTGCAACACCGATGTCGCCGGTGTGCAGCCAACCTTCGGGATCGATTGCATGGGAGGTGGCGTCGGGGTCGTCCAAGTAACCGGCCATCACGTTGAACCCGCGCAGGTGTACCTCGCCCGGTTCGCCAGCGGGCACCGCGTTGCCGTCGTCATCCACGAGGCGCATTTCCATGCCTGGAATCGGCCGCCCCGAGGTTGTGGCAATGGTGATGGGGTCGTCGTCATGGCGACACATCGTGGCAATGCCTGTGGCTTCGGTGAGTCCGTACCCGGTGACCACGGTTTCGAACGGAAGGTCCGAGCGCATCCGTTCGATCAACTCGACAGGAATCACGGCGGCACCCGTGACGGCGAGCCGCAGCGATGAAAGGTCCCGACCGGCCAGTTCCGGATTGTTGAGAATGGTCTGGTAGATCGTGGGCGGTCCGGGCAGCATCGAGATGCGCTCGTCCTCGATGCGCTGCACGACTGCGGCAACGTCGAACACGGCTTGGGGCACGATGGTGGCACCCGTCAGCACGCACGCGAGGATCCCCGCCTTCAGGCCGAAAGCGTGGAAGAACGGGTTCACCACCAGATAACGGTCGTCTTCACGCAGACCGATGACATCGGCCCAAGCCGTGTATGCGCGCACGGTAGCCCCGTGGCGGAGCATTGCCCCCTTCGGTGCGCCCGTGGTGCCCGAGGTGAACAGGATGTCGCAGAGATCGTCGGGATCTATCGCATCCACTCGCGTCCGCACGGCCTCGGGCTCGATTTGGGAACCACGGGCCATGAAGTCATGCCACGGGGTCGTGTATTCGGCCTCCGTACCGCGCAGGACGATGATTTCGTCGAGGCACTCCGGAATGCCGTCGTCGGCTGCGTTCAACAGGGCGACATAGTCGGTGTCGAGGAAGTCGGTAACGGTGAAGAGCATCCTTGCGTTGGCTCGCCCAATAATGAATGCAGCCTCGTTTCCCCTGTAGCGGGTGTTCACCGGAATCACGACGCCGCCCACCGTGTGGATGGCCAGGGCCGCAACGGCCCATTCGTGAATGTTCGGTGCCCAGATCGCGATCCGGTCGCCGGTATCAATGCCGCTTGCCATCAGCGCCCGTGCGGCCATGTCCACCTGTGCCGAGAACTGTGACCATGTCCATCGAACGTCACCGTCGACAATTGCCTCACGATCGGCAAAGCGTTGGGTGCAGCGGGCAAGGGCGGCGGGGATTGTGGGGGGAAGTTCCGTGGTCATTGTGGCCAGCCTACGCGCGCGGTGTTTGGGTCGCGTTTGGCATCCAACTGCCCGGGGTCACTAGAACATGGGCAGTGAAACTGCGTCTTCTTCCGACCGATCGGGAGTTCTTCGCTCTGTTCCAGCAGGCCGCAGCCAACAGCGCGGCATGTTCCCGCAGACTGGCGGAGTTGCTGGGCGATCCCACAAATACCGAAGCTCTCCATGCGGTGATCGCAAGCGAGCGTGAAGGTGATGTCGTCACGGCCTCGATCCTCGACCGATTGAACACCTCGTTTGTCACGCCCTTCGACCGTGAGGACATCCACGCCCTCGCCGAAGAGTTCGATGACGTGGTGGATGACATGCTGGCCGTTGCACGCCGCGTCGAATTGCTGTCGGTCACTTCGCTTCCGCCGGAATTGCTCGAGCAGGCCGAACTGCTGATCGAGTTGACCGACGAGGCAGCCGAACTGATGGCACGTCTCGAAGCCATGAAGGACATGGGTCCGCATCTCGCAGCAATCGACCGACTCGAGAGTCAGGGCGACATGCTGCACCACGCGGCTCTGGCCAGATTCTTCAGCGGCGAGTTCGAGGCTCTCGATGTGATGCGATGGAAGGACCTGGTTGATGCAATGGAGAACTCGATGAATCGCATCGAGGACATCTCCGACGTTGTCGAGGCGATCGTGCTGAAGCACTCCTGAGTCTGATCGACAAATGGACGCTCAGATGCTGGGGCTCATCGTCGTCGTGGCGCTCGCGCTCGGGTTCGACTTTGTAAACGGCTTCCACGACTCTGCAAACTCCATCGCAACAGTCGTCTCCACACGGGTGCTCAGCCCTCGTACGGCCGTGCTGTGGGCGGCGTTCTTCAACTTTATTGCGTTCCTGATTTTCGGAACCCACGTGGCTGCCACCATTGCGAACGATGTGGTGCACCCTGATGCTTTGTCGATAGGGGTCATCTTCGCCGGCCTTCTCGGTGCCGTCGGTTGGAACCTGGTGACATGGTTTCTGGGTCTGCCCAGTTCGTCCTCTCATGCACTGGTGGGAGGGATGGCCGGTGGTGCGGTGGTTGCAGCCGGATGGGGATCGTTGATCGACACCGGAATCTGGAAGATCGCCCTGTTCATCATCTTCTCGCCGCTCATCGGCCTTGCGCTCGGCATGATCCTGACCCTTGTCATCTACTGGACAACCCATCGTGTCCGAAACGTCGAGAAGCTGAACAAGGCTTTCAGGCGGGGCCAACTCCTCTCGGCGGCGGCGTTCAGCCTCGGCCACGGCGGAAATGACGCCCAGAAGACAATGGGCATCATCCTGGCGCTGCTGATCTCGACCAACCACCTTCCCCGTGATGCTGACGTGCCGATGTGGGTGGTGCTCTCGGCTCACACGGCGATGGGGCTCGGGACCATGTTCGGTGGATGGCGCATCGTCAAGACAATGGGGTCGAAGATCACAAAGCTCCAGCCGGTAGGTGGTGTGGCGGCCGAAGGGGCCGCGGCACTCACGCTCTTTGCCACCTCATTCGGAGGCATTCCCGTGTCGACCACGCACACGATCACCGGTGCGATTGTCGGTGTCGGCTCGGCTCGACGCCTCACGGCTGTGCGTTGGGGTGTGGCGGGTCAGGTCGTGTGGGCTTGGGTCCTGACCATTCCAGGAGCGTTCATCATCGCAGCGCTCACCAAGGTGATCATGGAGGTGTTCACCTGATGGATCGCCGAGGAATCGTCTTCCTGACCTTTGCGTTGGTTTTGTTTGCGACGTATCCCGTTGCCAACCAGCACGATCACTCCGACACGTGGGAGATTGGTAAGAACGGTTGGTCGTGGGTCCCTGTGGTGCTGGGCGTGGTCTACCTGATTCTGGCGTTTCTCTCGTGGCTGGACCATCGTCACCAAGTGCAGATCGGTGCCCAACCCCTTGGGTACGACCGCAATGCCGGCCATGTCGGCGGCGCAGCCAGGTTCCGCCAGACCGACACGCCCGCCTCGAATACAACCGACTGAGCGCACGACAACGACTACTTGGTCAGGCGGGTGGCGAGTTCGTCCAGTTCGTCTATGGCGGCGGTGAAGCCGCGGCTGAGCCGAGCCGGATCGTCGACCTGTGCCGGACAGGTCAGGATGCCGACGTCGATCACCCCGTCATGGCTGATCAACGTGATGTTGACGCCGCAGGTTTCGAACAGCGGTCCCATGGGGAACAGGTGGGTGACCTTGGCACCCGCCAGGTAGAGCGGAATCGGTGGGCCTGGGATGTTCGAGATGATCACGTTGAACGCCGGCGGAATGGAATTGGCAAGCCCGCTCGACACGAATGCGCTGGCACCCACGCTCACGAGCCACGGCGGGAAGATCCCCGCCCATTCCTCCAAGACTCCTGCTCCGCGGATCTTGTAGCGCTCCTTGGCTGCCAGGGCCATGTCGTGGATCAGGTGCAGCCTCTCCA
>CAYQFM010000005.1:21571-25310 GCA_964416735.1 uncultured Iamiaceae bacterium
ATCGAAGCGGAGCGGTTGGAGAATTCGACATCCCCGCCGGGGCGCTCGGAAATAGGGATCATGCCCACGAGCGAACCGTCTGGCAGGGCGTCGCGACCGCGAAGTTCCGACCGCAGCGTGGAGGTCGCGGCCGCCAGCATCACGTCGTTCACTGTGACTCCGAATGCGTCCTTGATTCGGCGTACCTGATCGAGCGGGCACCGGGTGAAGGCCATTGCTCGTTCGTCGGTGAGTGAACCATTGAGTGGTGTGGCCGGGGCGAGTGGCCCACGTGGGCTCTCGGCAGGTCGCTCCACCGCACCGCGGGATCCGACTGATGTCGACACCATCTTGGCCGTGGTGCCCAGCAGGTGAGGGAGGCCGGCAACTCGAGACAGGGTGCCCATGGGGGCCTCTGCCAACAGGCGCAATTGGCTCGGCTCCTCATCGGGAACCCACGGCTCGTCCGGTGCGGGAACCTCTCCGCCGGTGGGCTCGAGGTCGAACAGCGAACCGATGACCTCCATGCCGACACCGCCGTCCATGAACGCATGGTGGAGCTTGGCCACCAGCGCCGTTGAACCGCCCTTCATCTTCTCGATGACGAACATTTCCCACAGAGGACGGTCGCGGTCGAGCGGGACAGCCGCCACTTCTCCGACAAATGCGGCCAATGCGTCGAGGTCCGCTGGCTTGTCCAGTTTTGCTCGGTGGACGTGGTTACGAATATCGAAATCGGGGTCCTCGATCCATCGCCCACGGTCCAGGTTGCGCGGAACGTCGACGGCACGCCAGCGCAGCGGCGGAATCAGGTGCAGCCTCTGGCTCAGCAACCGGATGACGGTGTCGTAACCCCATTTCTCCGTGGCTTCGGAGGGGTCGAACACGAGCGCACCGAGAACATGCAGTGGCATGGTCGGTGTCTCTGCCTTGAGGAACACGTTGTCGAGGGCCTGCATCCGTCGCATCCGCACATACTACGTGGGTCATCAGGATCCGTCGCCGGGGAGCACGGATCGCTCGCGGCGGTTATGGTGCGCGGCGTGGATGCGTCTGAAATTGTCACCTTGACCCGCGTGTTCGGACGAGCCGGCCTACTGAAGCCCGGTGCGCCGCAGCATCTTGTTGGTGCCGTGAAGGCCATGAGGCATTACGGATTCAACTACGCGGGAGGTTTCAGTTCGGCGGGTGCTCGTAAGCCGAACCGACCTTGCGTCGTCGATGAACGCGGCATGCTCACCTGGGGCGAGTTGGACCGTCGCGCCAGCGCCCTTGCCAGTTCGCTGGCCGAACGTGGCGTGGGTGAGGGCGACTTGGTGGCAACGCTCATGCGCAACCACCGCGGGTTCATCGAAGTGATGAGTGCGCTTGCCAAACTCGGTGCCAACGTCCTGTATCTGAACACCGGGTTCTCGGGGCCGCAGCTACGCGAGGTGCTGGAGCGTGAAGCGCCTGTGGCCGTTGTGTTCGACGAGGAGTTCACCGGCCTCATCGAAGAGGACTCGTCTGTCGAACTCAAGATCGTCGCGTGGCACGACACGAAGGTCACCGGACCGACGCTCGATCGTCTCATTTTCGAGGGTGACACGGCGAGAATGCCAGCACCGAGTAGGCCCGGAAAGACGATCATCCTCACCTCGGGCACAACCGGAACCCCGAAGGGGGCGCCTCGCAACCAGGCTTCGAGTATGGGACCGGTGGTGGCCATGCTGGATCGGATCCCGTATCACGAGGGTGACGTGATGGTGATGCCTGCGCCGCTGTTCCACTCGTGGGGATTTGGCAACATGAGCCTCGGCATGTTGCTGGCGGCCACCTACGTGCTTCGTCGCAAGTTCAACCCGGAACAGGTGCTGGCTGACATCGAGCAGTACAAGGCGACGGTGCTTGTGGCCGTACCCGTCATGCTCCAGCGCATCCTGGAGCTTCCAGACGATGTGCGCCGTCGATACGACACTTCCTCGCTGCGCATCGTCCCCCTTTCCGGCTCGGCCATCCCAACCGAGATGGCCACGCGATGGATGGATGAGTTTGGGGACAACATCTACAACCTCTACGGCTCCACCGAGGTGGGATGGGTGAGCATCGCAACCCCAGCCGACCTGCGCGTCGACCCGGCCACCGGTGGTAAGCCCCCGCGGGGAACCAGGATCCGTTTACTCGACGATGAGGGCAAAGAGGTGCCGCAGGGCGAGATCGGACGCATTTTCGTCAGCAACGATGCCCTGACGTTCGAGGGCTACACGGGCGGTGGCCACAAAGAGATCGTCGACGGCTTCATGAGCACGGGCGACACGGGACGCTTGGATCCTGAAGGTCGTCTACGTGTAGAGGGACGAGACGATGAGATGATCGTCTCGGGTGGCGAGAACGTGTTCCCGCTCGAGGTCGAGGACATGATGATGACCCACCCCGACATCCTTGAAGCGGCGGCGATCGGAGTGGCCGATGATGACTACGGCAAGCGCCTGAAGGCGTTTGTGGTGCTTCGTGAGGGAGCTGCGCTCACCGGGGAAGAGGTGAGGGCGCATGTGCGTGAAAACCTTGCCGGATACAAGGTTCCTCGTGAAGTGGTGTTTCTGGACGAACTTCCTCGCAACGCCACCGGCAAGGTTCTGAAACGAACTCTTTCCTAGTCGCTTCTCAGTTTGCTCTTTAGTCGTCAGTGTCCTCGGACTCGATGTTGCGTGCCAACGCATCCGGGATGGCTTGGGTTGCCAGACCCTCTGGAATTTCCTCGGCGTTGTAGCCATCGAGCCGAGCCAGACTCTTTCTGGTCGCGGCGCGGTTGCGGGCGTTCTGGACCCAACCCAGCCCAATGATTACCGCAACAGCAATGAGCGCGATGGCAATGACCGCGATGGTTGTGGTCATCCCCAGAAGATAGCCGTTTGACAGGGCGAACCCGAGAATGCGGCGCCCATGCACGTTCCATGCGCGTTCCATGTGCGTTTTTCACCGGTATCGGCGATCATTCAACGGTGACTGAACCGTTCGATCCTGACATGTGGCGAGTTGTCGAAGGCTTCGACTTCGAGGACATCACGTATCACCGCGCGGTTGACCAGGGAACCGTGCGCATTGCGATCGACCGTCCCGAGGTTCGCAATGCTTTCCGACCGAAGACGGTTGACGAGTTGTATCGAGCGCTCGACCATGCGCGCATGACCGGTGACGTGGGGTGTGTCCTGTTGACGGGCAATGGTCCCTCGCCACGCGACGGCGGCTGGGCCTTTTCGTCGGGAGGCGATCAGCGCATCCGTGGGCGTGACGGTTACAAATACGCATCGGATGAGGGCGAGGTGGACCCGGCGCACACCGGGCGGCTGCACATTCTCGAGGTGCAACGACTGATCCGGTTCATGCCCAAGGTTGTCATTGCGGTGGTTCCGGGCTGGGCGGCCGGAGGAGGTCACAGTCTCCACGTCGTCTGCGACCTGACCATCGCCAGCCGCCAACACGCAATGTTCAAACAGACCGACGCCGACGTCGCCAGTTTCGACGGTGGTTTCGGGTCCGCATACCTGGCTCGACAGGTTGGTCAGAAGTTTGCCCGCGAGGTCTTCTTTCTCGGTCGTGAGTACACCGCCGAAGAGGCGCATGCAATGGGTATGGTCAACGCCGTGGTCGACCACGGCGAACTCGAGACCGTGGCGCTCGATTGGGCGGCAATGATCAACGCGAAGAGCCCGACCTCCCAGAGGATGCTCAAGTTCGCCTTCAACCTCATCGACGATGGTCTGGTGGGTCAGCAGGTGTT
>CAYQFM010000005.1:25320-27230 GCA_964416735.1 uncultured Iamiaceae bacterium
CTCGGCTGGCCTACATGACGGATGAAGCGGCAGAGGGCCGTGATTCATTTCTGGAGAAACGTCCACCTGACTGGTCGGCGTTCCCTTGGTATTTCTAGGTCCACTGGGAGAACTGATGGCCGAATCTGACGACAAGATCGAAGTCACCCGATCGACGCGTGACCCCGAGGCGCTCAAGGCGAAGTTGGCTTCTTGGATGGTCGATTCCCTCGGCGTAGATGCGCGACCCGAGGTGCTGTGGCTGGACATTCCCGAGAACAACGGAATGTCGAGCGAGACGGTCCTGTTCGAGGCTGCGTGGGAAGACGGTGGCCATCGCACTCAGCGGAACCTGGTTGCTCGGATTGCCCCGGACATGTCCGACATACCGATATTCCCCACCTATGACCTCGAGGCGCAGTTCAACCTGATGGCGCAACTCGCTTGTCACAGCGCTGTGCCTGTTCCCGAAGTCCTCTGGTATGAACCAGGCTCGGCTGCAATTGGCGCACCGTTCTTTGTGATGGCCCGAATCGACGGTCGGGTGCCTCCAGACCTGATGCCGTACACGATGGAAAGTTGGGTATTGGAAGCTGATGAGGCGGACCGGGCGGCGATGCAGGAGCAGTCTGTCCGGTTGATGGCGGACCTCCATTCGGTCCCTACCGACAGCTTCGACACGACATTCCTCGACCTCGACGTTCCAGGCGACACTCCGTTGCAGCGTCACATCGAGAACCAGCGGCGCTATTACGAGTGGATGCGTGAGGGTCGGACATTTCCGCTCATCGAGGACGCCTTCGCCTGGCTCGAACGGAATTTTCCAGTCGACGAAGGCGACACGGTCATCACCTGGGGTGACTCACGCATCGGAAACATCATCTACGACGGGTTCACGCCGGTGGCGGCACTCGACTGGGAGATGGCCGCACTTGGCCCACGGGGGTTGGACATCGCATGGATGTCTTTCATGCACCGGTTCTTTGACGACATCGCACGCCAGTTCGAAATGGACGGCCTGCCGGACTTCCTCCGTCTCGAGGACATCACTTCCACCTATCGCGAGATGACCGGGGTGGAGGTGGGGGACCTCCGATGGTACGAGGCATATGCAGGGTTGCGACACGCAATCGTGATGGTTCGCGTACATGCCCGTCGCGTCAACTTCGGTGAAGCTGTTTGGCCGGAGAACCTCGACGAAGCGGTTATGCACCACGAAGCACTCCGCGGCCTCATCAGTTGATGGACGGGTCCTGATGGTCCGAACGTGATGCAAGGATCCGTTCGCGAGACATTTCGCTCGTTGTGGATCCGGAACTTCCGCCTCTTCTTCATAGGCCAGTGGATCTCCCAGGTCGGGAACTGGATGACCCTCGTTGCCCAGACCTTGCTGGTGCTGAAATTGACCGACAGCGGAATTGCGCTGGGCGTACTGGCCGTGGCCCAGTTCGGACCGATCCTGATCATCGGTCCGTGGGCTGGCTTGATTGCCGATCGGTCTGACAAGCGAAGACTGCTCATGGTCGTTCAGACGCTGGCAATGGTGCAGTCGTTTGTGCTTGCGGCAATTGCATTCGGAGACCATCCGTCGGTTGTTGCCATCTACGCCGTGGCATTTGTCGGTGGCGTGACCGTCGCATTCGATAATCCGGCGCGGCGGGCATTCGTGGTCGAGATGGTCCCAGAAGGCGACATGCCCAATGCGGTGTCGCTGAACAGTGCCGTCATGACGTCGTCTCGGATATTTGGACCGGCGCTCGCGGGTCTGGCCATAACCCAGGCGGGCTTCGGCTGGGCATTTCTGATTGACGGCGTGTCGTATGTCGCAGTGCTGGTGATGCTGGCGATGATGAATAAGGCGGAACTCCGCCCGGCCCCGGTGCTCGAGCGTGCAAAGGGCCAGATACGTGAAGGTCTCCGGTACGCGCGCA